>JAGXHH010000107.1 GCA_024636355.1 Desulfobacteraceae bacterium
CCGGACCGCCTCGTCGATCATGCGGCGGGGCCCCGGGTTGATGGCCGGCTCACCGGGGGAGACCTCCAGGCCCGGTTTGGTCACTTTGCCCACACCCTCCCCGCCGGTAATGACCACCTGCGCGGGGTCTTTGATCCGTTTTACCCGGGCACCGATTCGCGCCTTATTGGTCACGTCCGGATCATCGCCGGCATCCTTGATGACCGTGCATTCGGCATAATCGGCCTCGATGCGGCAGTCATGGATGGGAATCGACCAGGTTTCGCCATTCAGCAGCAAAACCGGAACCGCTTCCGGCACATCCAGGCCGAGCAGGGCCATTACCGCCGTCTTAGCGGCAGCAGCGGCGGCGGTGCCGGTGGTGAAACCGGAGCGTAATTTTTTTCGTCTTGTGCGCTGTTTCATTTGAATAAGTTCAGGGTTCAAAGTTCAGAGTTCAAGGTTCAGGTCAAGGTCAAAACCAAGACTTCATCGCCAGGGGGACGGTTATCTGTCGCGAAAAGCTGGTTTGTACATGAAGTCCATGAAGAGCATGAAGAAGGGCTTTATTATAAAAAATCCTTCATGGATCTTCATGTAAACTTCATGGATCTTCATGTCAGGGTCTTTGGGTTCTTGGTTCATGCCACGATATAATAAATCACCGCCACGGCCAGCAGGCTGGTAATGCGGAAAAGCTGTCCGAGCAGAAGGATCTGCAGGCCCATTTTGGGTTGAAAGATCCCCATATAGCGCGGCAGTTGGTGACGGAGTGCGCGCACCGGAAAGGCGATCACGTTTCCGATGATCAGGGCGAGCACCGTCTGCTTGACCGTGATCACGCCCTGGTCGAGCAGGGCGCCGGCGGCGGCAAACCCGGACGTAAATTCAGCGACAAAGCTTAAGATGACCACGGACAGCGCCTCGACCGGGACGAACCGGACAGTGAGCGTTTCCGACATCCAGTCGCGCATCAGGTTAAACAGTCCCAGCGCGTTGATGAAATAGACGGCCACGTAAATCGGCACCACGTACACCAGGATGGTCGTGAACCGGGCGGGCATGCGTCGCCTGATGGCCGCCCATGCCCCCTCTTCTTTCCGACTGCGATTTTGTGATGCCGCAGCACCGCTTTTCCCTTCCGCAACCGGTTGGACGAAAAGACGTCCGTAGACCACGAATACGGCGGTACGCAGCACAACGGCGGCAAAGGTCAGGGCAAAGTAGAGCAGGCCGGCCACCCCGGTCAGCGGCACCACGATAAAAAAGGTCGTCGGCAGGTGCAGGAAATAGGCCGGCAGCTGGTTGATGAAATTGGTCAGGTAGACCTGCCGCCCTGAAATTTTTTTCTCCTGGTAGAAATCGACCAGCATGGCATTCGACGACACGCCGGAAAAAAACGCCGTGGAAAATGCCGCGCTGCAGTGCGGCCCTAAATTCGCATAGGAAAACAGGGGACGGGCGAGCGCCCCGATGCGCCGGGTCCATCCCCTGGCCTCGATGGCCTGGGCCACCACAAGGCCGAGTCCGATAAACAGTAAGAGACGCAGCAGCGGCTTCAGCAGCTTCGCCCACACGGTAGCAGCCGTCATCCCTTCGATCCAGACGAGGCCGGCTGACAGCATCAGGACCGACAGGCCGAGCGAAACCGCCAGGTTCCGGTATTTGGGGCTACTCTTTTTCATGTCCGTTCCGGTGCTTTGCCATGATCAGGGTCCAATAGTCGGGCGGCGCGGTCGCAAATTCGCCGATATCGGAGACGATCCGCTCTTCAGGCCTGCCGCAGCCGACCACCCCGATGCTGGTTTTTGTCCAGCCGCGTTCCTGGAGGGCATTTGTGATATCCGACACGTTCTTGTACGCTTTGAGGAACACCACGTTTTCAATACCTTTTCCCGATTCCCTGAACCGTTTGCCCCCTTCGACACCGGACATGAGCAGCAGGGATTCCTCCCCCTCGACGAGCGGCCGGTTGAGCCGGGCAGCCGCCGCCTGGTAAGACGTGATGCCGGGGACCGCCTGCATGTCGACCTCGGGGGCGATGCGCGCAACGTGCCGGGCCAGGTACCCCCAGGTCGAATAGGTAAGACAGTCGCCAAGGGTTAGAAACGCGATATTTTTCCCCGTTGACAGCGCTTCGGAAATAATGCGGGCATTTTCTTCCCAGGCACCCTCCAGCACGTCTTTATCCCGGCACATCGGAAATGCCAGCCGATGAACCGGCGTGCTTTCGGGGATGTGGGGGGCGGCAATCTGCACCGCAAGGCTGTGCTGGTTTTTGGTTGAACTGGCGGTATATACCACGTCCACCCGTTTGAGCACCTCGACCGCCTTTAACGTGATCAAATCGGGATCACCGGGCCCCACGCCGATGCCGTACAATGTACCGAATAGTTTTTTCATATTTTTCTCCGAGCAGATGAGAGTTTCCCGGCCAGCAGCACCAGGGCGTTGACCACGGCGGCGGCGACATTGGAACCGCCCTTTCTCCCGATATTGGTGATATAGGGCACACCTGCATCGAGCAGTTCGGCTTTGGACTCGGCCGCATTGACGAACCCGACCGGCAGTCCCACCACCAGCGCCGGCGCGGCCGTACCTTCACGAATGAGAGCGATAAGCCGCAAGAGGGCCGTGGGGGCGTTGCCCACCACGTAGATGCCGCCTGCCATGGCCTCGGCTTGCGCATCAACCGCGGCCAGAGCACGCGTGGTTCCGTTTTTTTTCGCAATTTCCGCAATGAAAGGATCGGCCATGTCACACCGGACTTCGCATCCGAATCCGGCCAGATCCATTTTGCGGATGCCCGCCCGGGCCATGTTCGTATCGGTTATTACCGGGCGCCCGGCCTGGATCGCCCCGATTCCCGCCGCAATGGCCCGCGGATGGATGCGCACGGATTCCAGGTAATCGAAATCCGCGCTGGTATGGATCATCCGGGCGACAACGGCCCACGCATCCGGGGCAAATCCGTGATCTCCCGCTTCTTTTTCGATAATGTCAAAACTCAATTTCTCAATGTCATCCGGCTTCATGGCCTTTTATCCTTTTTCATTTTTATAGCGTCGGCAGGCGTCCGCAAAATATGCGCCGATTTCCGGACAACTCCTGAAGTGCAGGTGCACGTAGCTGCCGAGGGTGCTGTTTTTGAGCCATCCCGGACATCCCCTGTCGGCACCGCTTTTATCCGTTGCGCCGTAAACCGGTGCCGCATCTGATGATTCGCCTGCAGATGCCCACTTCGAGTAATGAAACTCGTGGCCCCGCGCGATTGTTCCGGCCGGGCCGATCGGGGTGTCCGAAAGCAGTCGGATCTCCCGGTATCCTAAAGAGGCCAGGCGCGGCTGCATCCGGGTTTCAAACGAAAATACCCCCGCCATTTCATGGGACGCGCCCTCTTTTGTGATAAGATACCGGCACAAGTACATGAACCCGCCGCATTCACCGTACACCGGCATGCCGGAATCGCACAGATCCCGGATCGTTTCGCGCATGGAGACGTTTTCCGAAAGCTGGTCTGCAAACAGCTCCGGATAGCCGCCGCCAAGGTACAGCCCATGCAAACCGGCCGGCGGTTCCGGATCGTTTATCGGCGAAAAGAAAACGATTTCGCACCCGGCCTGCCGCAGCAGGTCCAGGTTGTCCTCGTAGTAAAAGCAGAAGGCATTGTCGCGGGCCACGCCGATGCGCACGTCAGGTGCCGGCAAATTCGCCGAAGCCGCCGTTTCAATCGGTACCCCGGGCAGGGAATCGAGAAGTGCGGTCACATCCATGTGGTTTTCCACCAGGTCGGCCAGCGCGTAAATATCAGGATCGGACAGCACGTGGTCGTCAGCGGTAAAAAGCCCGAGATGCCGATCCGGTATTTCAATTTCCGCATTTCTCGGAATACCGCCCAGAAGCGGCACATCGATTGACGTCATCGCCTGGCGCAGGTAATCGATGTGCCGCTCGCCGGCCACATTGTTTGCCACCACCCCGACGGTTCGCAGGCCCGGATCGAATTCGGCAAACCCTTTGACCAGGGCGGCAAAACTGCGGGCCATGCTTTTGGCGTCGACCACCAGGAGCACCGGCAGGCCGAGCCATTTGGCCATCTGGGCGGTCGACCCGGCATCGCTTGCCCCGTCGTATCCGTCATAGAGGCCCATGACCCCTTCGATCACGGCGATATCCGCCCCCTGGGCCGCCTTTGAAAAAATCTCCCGGTTTGCAGACGCATCGAGCATCCACCCGTCCAGATTCCGGCTGGTGGTTCCGGTAATGCGCGCATGATGGCCCGGGTCGATGAAATCCGGCCCCACCTTGAATGGCGCCACAACAAGGCCGCGTCGCTTCAAGGCGGCCAGCAGACCCAGCGTGACGGTCGTTTTTCCGCTTCCGCTCGCCGGTGCGGCGATGACCAGGCCGATGTGATGTTTAAGGTTCATGAGTTCAAAGTTCAAAGTTAAGAGATTAGAGATTAGGCCTTTTTCTGAAAAGCGTTTGGATACATGAAGGCCATGAAGGTCATGAAGAAAGGCTTCCAAAAAAGTTAATTCGGTATCGCTATCGGTATCGCTATCGAGAAGTTTTCGATACCGATAGCGATTTCGATAGCGATACCGATACTAAGACATAAGTTCCTTTCTTCATGAAAACTCCATGCTGATATTCCGCCTCACCATTCAAAAACGTCTCACGGATTCAGAATCCGCTGATTTTCATCCTCATCAAACCGTTCCGGATAGAGGATCTCCCCTATTGTACAAATCCCTTCCAGCAGCCGCAGGGTGGGCCTGGAAACAATTTTTTCATCGATCAAATAGACCCCGCCTTCCCGGACCGCCTTGATAATATGGTATCCCGGTTCATTTATGATGCCGGGGACATCAATCCGGTTCATCACCCCCGCCTGGGCCAGGTAGACGTCGATCTCACCGGCACGTGACAGGATCCTCTCCTTGCTATAAGCAGCGATATTCGTTCCCCGGACCGGTGCGGCATCTTCGGCCACGTTTACTCCCCCGGCACAGGCCAGGGCAAACAGCGGCATGGCATCCGGGGAAAAGGTTTTGAACCGGTCGTGAATCGCCTCGAAGTAGACTCGCTTCTCAGGGGAAATGTCGGCCGCGATCTCCCGGGCCGCAGCAACGCCTTCGTTGAATCGGGCGGTCATTCGTTCTGCTGCAGCCTCGGTTCCGGTCAGGCGCCCGAGAATTTGCCAGTAAACCTTCATCTCCTCTATGTCGGCCGGCTGGAGCGACACCACGCAGATGCCGAACTGCTCCAGGCGTGCCATCAACGGTGCGTACCCCCGGTCGATCATCGGACGGACAATCACGAGGTCTGGCCTTGCGGCCAGGAACCGTTCGGGGCCGTCGTGGGCTGAAAATTTGCGCTTTGCTTCCGCCCCCGCCAGGTCGTCATCGCCGCGCGCCACGCCGACCAAGGCATCGGATGCCCCCAGTGCGAGAAGATTTTCCGTATGCGCGCCATAAAGGGAGATGATTCGTGAAAACGGTTTGTCTACCCGCACCTCCCGCCCGGCACAATCCCGAATGGCATTGTCCGGCAAAACCGCCATTTCAGCTGCCCAGGCGGGTGTGCTTGAAAACAGGACAGAGAAGATGATCGTCATTAACAGCCTTTTAATTGATCCCCTTCGGAAGCTTTTGTCCCTGTAGATGAGAATCCCAAAGAACTTTAAATATGTTCTCTTTTTGTCGGCTGATAACACCCCCCTGCGCACCTTTGTTGAAGCAGGCAAGCGATTCAAATCCCCCCTTGAGGGGGGAATAGCACCGTCTTGTCGCCACCACACCACTTTGGCAGGGGGGTGTGCATGGTGGGGGAAAGTTTCATTTTTCAAAAACACCCCGCAACCAGGGCACAGCAGCTTTTGACGAATCAACATTATCATTTTAAAAAAACCACTTGCGGCGCGCCAATCGCCGGCTCATAGGCGACCCGGGCATCCACATCGAAAATATTCCGCAAAACGGCTGCATCGAGCACCTCTTCTGTCGGCCCGCCTGCATAAATCTTGCCGGATTGCATGAAAACAAGCTCATCCGCATAACGTGCGGCCAGGTTGATGTCGTGCATGACGGCCACCACCGTGGCGCCATTCATCGTTACCCGGTCGGCGGCCAGATCGAGCAGGTGCAGGGCATGCTTGACATCGAGATTTGCGCACGGCTCATCGAGCAGGAGCACCGGGGTGTCCTGGGCAATGGCCCGGGCAAAGACCACCCGCTGCTTTTCACCCCCGGACAATTCGGGCAAGTAGCGCCCGGACAGATCCTGTGCCCCGCATGCCGCAAGGGCCGCTTCGACCCGATCCCTGTCGGTTGACGAAGGGGCGGCAAACCGGGGCGTGTGCGGGTAGCGTCCCATCGAAACCACCTCCCGGACGGTGTACGGAAAATTCACCCGGTATTCCTGCGGCACCAGGGCGATTTTCCGGGACAATGCCTTTTTCCCATATTCGGCCAGGGACCGGCCTGCGAAGAAAATGCTTCCCGCACCGGGCTGCCGATGGCCGCACAACAGATCGAGCAGGGTGGTTTTACCGCAGCCGTTTGGCCCTATGATCGCGTAGAATTTCCCCGGCGCCAGCGACAGGGACAACCTGTCTATCGCCCTGTGCGCACCGTAGGCATATACGACGTGTTCGAGTTCAAAAACCATGGCCCATCCCCATCTGCCGCTTGCGGAACACGTAGCAGAAAAACGGTCCGCCGATTAAGGCCGTCAACACCCCGATCGGCACTTCTGACGGCAGCACCGCCCGGGTGACCGTATCGGCGGCCAGCAGCAGGATCGCACCGGTGAGCATGGACAAGGGGATCAGCCGCCGGTTGTCCGGCCCGCTGATGCTGCGCACCAGGTGCGGCACCAGCAGCCCCACGAATCCGATAATACCGGTCACCGACACGCAGACGGCGGCCATCAGACTGACACAGACCAGCAGCGCAGGAGACAGCCGGCGCACCTCGACCCCGAGCGAATCTGCGGTTCGGGTACCTAATGATATCAGGTTGAGATCCCGGGCATAAAACAGGCACACGAAAGTTCCCGCTCCGGCAACAGTGGCTGTCAGGCCCACATCCGCCCAGGTTTTCGAAGCCAGGCTGCCCATGAGCCAGAAGACCAGCACCGCCACCCGCTCATCGGCCACGTACTTTAAAAAACTGATCCCCGCCGACAGGATCGCCGCCACGATGATGCCGGACAGGATCAGGTTGTTCGAGGAAAATCCGCCGGCGGATGCCGCCAGGTACATCACCACCAGCAAGGTGGCGGCCGCACCGATAAAGGCGAACAGCGGCACCGACCAGGCGCCGAGCAGGCTGACGTTGATCAGCAGGGCGATCGATGCGCCGAACGCCGCGCCGGCTGAAACGCCCAGGGTGTAGGGGTCGGCAAGGGGGTTGAGCAGTACTGCCTGGTAGACCGCCCCGGATACGGCCAGAGCCGCGCCGACTACCGCTGCGGTCAGGATGCGGGGCAGACGAACGTCCATGACAACCGCCTGCAGCATCGGATCGATCTGCGCCACCCATTGCTCATGGCCGGTCACGGCGCCCCCGATAATTTTCAGGATATCCGGAAAACCGACCCGAACGTAACCCATGCCGGCTGCCGCCGTGATCAGGAGAAAGAGCGCAGCGGCAAGCACGGCCACCTGGGGCCAGAGGGCGCCGTCGCGAAATTTCTGCAAAGAAAAGATGTTTTTTCCGGAATTCATTGTGACGCCATCACCATTTGGCCGTTGCCGTTTTCAGGTGATTCACCCATATGTCGACAAACGCATCGAATTCGGCTGTTCCCTTAAGCACGGGAACGCTTTCAATGCCTGCTTTTTCAAACGCGGACTTCCAGGAATCCGGCCCCGAGCCGGCAATGTCGTTGTGGGCATGGTCGCCGGCTACCGACATCAGCGGCAGGAGCCATGCTTTTTTGATGTTTTTTGCCCGGAGTCGTTCCAGGATCGTCTCTTTTTCCGGAAAGGCTCCCACGGTGCCGATGAAAATATTGGCATCCGAAAGCTGCACCTGCCACATGAGTGCCGCATATACGGCGTTGGACGGATGATGGGTCCCGTGCCCCACAAAGACCACCGCCTCATCGGTGCGGCGCTCCTTCGGAATAACGGTCAAAATTGCGTCTGCCGCACTTGCCATGTCCAACGGGTTGCCCAGCATGGGATGGCCGATGCTTACGTGTTCGATACCGTCGGCCATCTGCTCAAAGCCTTTTGCGATACTGACCAGGTCATGATATTCCAGCCCGGCGATCGTGTGCAGCGACTGTACGGCCACATGGGTAAATCCTTCATCCGCCATTTTCGCCAGGGCTTCGGCGGGCGAGTCGATTTCCGTGCCGGAGCGGGCCAGCTTCCTGCGGATGACATGGGACGTGTACGCCCATCGCACCGGCGTATCCGGCAAGGCCTTTCGCACCGTTTTATCGATGTGGTCAAAGGTCGCCTGCGCTTCGGGCCTGCTCGATCCGAAAGCCACCAGCAGGATGCCTTTTTTCGTCTGTTTTTGAGGGGCGTGGCCCGAGGCGCTTGCCGTTGCAAAAAACAGCATCAATAAGGTCGATATAATTTTTTTGATCACCTGCCTGTAGTTCATCCGTTCCCTTCCTCTTGATCAAATGGATGGCATATGTCCCCGTTTTTGAATCCCTTAAAGGGACAGGCATGGTTTTGGCGAAGCCAAAGGTCCATATACAAGGCGTAATGATTTTTCATCCGCGAAGGCATACATGCGTATGTCGAGTGGGTGAAAAATCATTACAACGCAGTAGATGGGCCTTTGGCTTCGCCAAAAAATAAAAAAAGCCCTCCTAAGCCTATGGCTAAGGAGGGCTGCACCCTGTTTCTTGACCCTTCATTACACTATGCCCCGACGTAGCCGCGCGTCGAACATATACTACAAACAAGGCAGGTCTTCTGGCTCACGGATCAGCCTACTTTCCACACCTTCCCGCCGAAAATTCTCGGCAGTGGCTTTCTTGTGGATTTCGTCCCCGATTACAGCGGCGGGACCGCTCCCGGTTCAAACGGGATTCCCTTTCAAGCCCTTTCGGGCACCTCATTTCCGTCAAACGGTATAGCAATCGTGTATCGGATGTCAAGAAAAAGGTAGACGACAGCTTTAGGAAACACTTCGCCTGGTCCCAGCAAGGGCGGACACATAGGTCCGCCCCTACGAATCGTTCAGCCATCTCGCATGAGCGGACACACAGGTCAGCCCATGCAAACGATTCTACCATCTTGTAGGGGCGGACCTGCGTGTCCGCCCGATTACGCCGAAACCGGAGGCGGGATGTGTTTCCGGAATGCGGGGGGAGAGGTGTGAGAAAAAACAGTTGAAGAGATATGGATCGGATTTGAAACAGATTGTGAAAACATGTAGGATGTGCGGACGCTATTAAAAGGAATTTATTCCCGTTTCGTGAGTGGCAGAATAATCGTGAATTTTTTTGTTACCTCAGAATCAACGGAAAGTTCTTTCCCTGTTAAAAAGCAGTTCCCTCTTTGAAGCTTTTTCAAAGCATACTATCTTTTTGGAACAAATGACGAGATTCTTCCATGACCACCCTTGAACGCACACAAACAGGATGAGAGCCTTATGCACCCATTCGATCAGGATATTGCAGTAACCCGTCAGGAAACAGGCGTCTTAACCGGCAATGTATCGGACAATTGGTCGATCAACGACAACCCGAACGGCGGCTACCTGATGGCCCTGCTTGCCAGCGCCATGCTGGAGGTGGGCGACAAGGGGGACACTCCGATACTGACCGTCAACTATATGGCCATATGCAAACCGGGGGATGTTGAACTGCAGGTGGAGGAAATCTCCTGTTCCCGATCGTTTTGCCGGTTAGAAGCGCGATTGATCCAGGAGGGTGAGGAAAAGGTGCGGGGTCTCGGAACGTTTTCCGGACCGGTCGAAGATTGCTTCATCCGGTGCCATGAAACACCCGCACCCAAAATCGCCCCTCGGGAGAAGTGCATCCAGATACCCAGGATGCCGAAATTTACCTTATACGATCATATGGACGTTCGGCTCGATCCGATCTGCGCCGGGTGGACGGAAAACCGGATGGCGGAAAAATCGGAACACCGGGGGTGGATCGCGTTCAGGGACGACCGTCCCTGGGATATCTGCTCCGTTGCCCTGGCGACCGATGCGTTTCCTCCAGCAGTATTCGCCACCCAGGGAATGCTTGCCTGGGTACCGACGATTGAGTTGAGCATCAATATCAGAAGCATTCCGACCACGCGATGGCTCCGGTGCATCTTCCGCACCCGGTTTATCACCTGCGGCCTTCTGGAAGAAGACGGGGAAATCTGGGATGAAACCGGAGCACTGGTTGCCATTTCCCGGCAGATCGCCCAGTTCCGTAAACCTGGTGCTTGAATTTCGTAAGTGAAAGAGTTACCGTCCAGGTAAGAACATAGGCATTTTGGTGCCGCATGGTTGAGCTGTTTGGACGCAATGGTGAACAAAAGGAAAATAGCCGTGAAAAAAATACTGATCGGGATTGTTGGCATTTTACTGGTGGTCATCGTTATAGGAGTTGTCGCGATTTACAATCTCGGAACGCTGATCGAAAAAGCGGTCAACCATTACGGGCCGCAATACACGAAAACCGATGTGGCGATCGGGGATGTGGATGTGGCACTGAGGGCGGGAAAGGCCGAACTCCAGAACTTTTTGCTGGGAAACCCGGAAGGGTACACTGCTGAGACGGCCATGAAGGTTCGATCCATAAGGGTCGATCTCAATGAGAAAACCCTGACCGATGATCCGCTGGTGATAGAAGAAATCCGGGTGGTCGACCCGATCATCAACTATGAGGTAAAAGGGAAAACCGATAATTTCCGAACGATTCTGAATAATGTCCGGCAGGCCGCCGGCAAGGAGAAGGCGGCTGAAAAGAAGCCCGAACCCGGGGTAGAACAAAAACCGCCCAAAAAGGTTGTCATCAAGGATTTCTACCTCACCGGCGGTGAGGTCACGATGGCAATGGCCGGTCTGCAGGGCAAGGACGTCCGCGCAACCATTCCCGACATTCACCTCGAAAATATCGGGGGAAGCGGAGGAATAGTCCCCGCCGAAGCGCTTGCCATCATTCTCGACCAGATCTACAAACAGATCCAATCCGGAAAGGTCCGCAACGCATTGAACCGGGAACTCGAAAAACATGGCGTAAAGTTGGATACCCTTCGCGAAGACCTGCAGAAGGGGGCCGGTGAAGCGGTGAGAAAAGGGCTGCAGGATTTTCTGGGAGAATAGGGGAAGGGCAGGAGGGAAGAATCCAGAATCCAGAATCCAGGAGCCAGAATCCAGGAGCCAGGAGCCAGAAGCCAGAAGCCAGGAGCCAGAAGCCAGAAGCCAGGAGCCAGAAGAAGGTGCCGGGAGTCAGAAGCCAGGAGCCAGGAGCCAGAAGAAGGTGCCGGGAGTCAGAAGCCAGGAGCCAGGAGCCAGAAGAAGGTGCCGGGAGGCAGTCGCCTTTA
>JAGXHH010000108.1 GCA_024636355.1 Desulfobacteraceae bacterium
ATCCAGGCATAGCCCTTTGCCTCTAACCTGGCCCGGAGGACCATGCTTTTAAAATCGAATAAAACTCACGCCGCATCCATCTTTTTTTTGCCTTGCGTTTTTTGCCCCTGTCGGCTATTTTTCTCTTTTTCTCCCTGTACAGATCGCAACAGAAACTTTCATATTGACAAATAAGAATTAATTACCTACTTTATGCCTGTTCCACGAGCGGGCATAGCTCAGTTGGTAGAGTACAAGCTTCCCAAGCTTGGTGTCGCGAGTTCGAATCTCGTTGCCCGCTCCAGCTTTTTGGACCGGTCGGTTTTTTTAACGTACTGAAAAAGCTGAAGGGCACAAACGCTAAAGTGACGTGATTAAAACGGGCTGTTTGCCCGTTTTTTATTTGTTTTTTGTATAAGATAACAACGCCGATGAAACGGGACAAAAAAAAACAGAGGGTTACAAAACCTTCAACAGCACCCCGACAACCGTTTACCCGACCCGAAGTCGTTATCGACCGGGTATGGGAACTGGCGGAACCGCTGTGTACCGCTGAAGGCCTGGAATTGATCCATGTGGAATATCAGCGGGAGCCGGGTGGCTGGATTCTGCGGTTATACATTGGAAAATCCGGAGGGGTGACCATCGAAGACTGTGCCGTGGTAAGCCGTCAACTCGGGGATTTGCTCGATATCAAACTGGATGCGGATATCCCGTATCTGTTGGAGGTATCTTCACCCGGGCCGGAGCGGCCCCTGTCGAGACTTGTCGATTTTAAAAGGTTTTCGGGACAGACCGCCAAAATCCGCACGCGCAGCGATCTGGGCGGCCAGAAAAATTTTACAGGTGTGCTTTTGGGTACTATGGGTGATTACGTGCTGCACATGCTCGAAACGGAAACTGTTGCCATACCGTTTCGGGAGATTACCAAAGCAAGACTTGTCAATTATAACGGAGACAACAAATGCTGATCACAGACATGAAACGCGTCATTGAGCAGGTTAGCCGGGATAAGGGCATTGAGTTCAACGTCCTTGTCAAAGCGCTCGAAGAAGCCCTGCGTTCCGCGGTCAAGAAAAAGTTCGGCAACAAAATCGATATCGAGATTCAATATAATGAAGACTCGGGGGAACTCGAAGTGTTTCAGTTCAAGGATGTTGTCGAATCCCTGAGTGATCCCGATTTTGAAATCACTATTGAAGAGGGGCGGAAACTCGATCCGGATTGTGAGATCGGCGACAGTCTCGGTACCAAGATGGATACCACCACATTCGGGCGGATCGCCGCACAATCGGCCAAGCAGGTTATCATCCAGAAGCTCAAAGCCGCCGAGCGCAATGTGGTCTACCAGAGTTTCATCAACCGCAAGGGCGAAATCATCAACGGTATCGTCCAGCGGGTAACCCGGAACGAAATTATCATCAACCTCGGCCAGGCCGAAGCGGTTATGCCCCGGCGGGAGCAGCTTTCCAATGAAGTGTATCGCCGCGGCGACCGGGTCCGGGCGCTTATCATCAAAGTCCATGAGGAAAGCCGAGGTCCCCAGATCGTTTTGTCCCGTACCCATCCGGATTTTCTGATCAGCCTCTTTAGAACCGAGGTGCCGGAAATCAACGAGGGACTCGTCACAATTATAACCGCCGCCCGGGAACCCGGCAGCCGCGGCAAGGTCGCGGTGACCTCCAATGATATGGATATCGATCCGGTCGGCGCCTGCGTCGGGGTCAAGGGGAGCCGGGTTCAGAGCGTCGTTCAGGAATTGAAAGGCGAAAAAATCGACATCATCCCCTGGCACATGGATCCGGCAAAATTTGTCTGCAACGCCCTGGCGCCCGCAGATATTTCCCGGGTGATCATAGACGAGATCAATCATGCAATGGAAGTCGTGGTACCGGATGACTCCCTGTCGGTTGCCATCGGCAAGCAGGGGCAAAATGTCCGGCTGGCTTCGAAACTTACCGGCTGGCGCCTTGATGTGAAAAGCGAATCACGGTATAGTGAAAGTTTAAAAACCGGCTTCGATGCTTTGATGAATTTACCCGACATGGATGAATCGCTGGCGAATCGGCTGTTCGAAAAAGGGTACTTTTCGATAGAAGATCTGGGCAAGGCAACGGCGGAAGAGCTGGCAGCCGATATCGGTATCGACAACGAAGAAGCCCACCGGTTTATCGACGCGGCATCTCAGGCATCCAAACCGGAGGCCGCCAAACCGGCAGTCGACGAGATTTCTCAGGAAGCGGCTCCGGAGGCGGACCCGGGTGAAACGATACAACCCGACGAAGCCGATATAGGGGAAAAATAACCATGGCCATGATAATGACAGTGCCATGAGTCTAAAATCATATAAACTGCGTGGCCGACGCCGGCCATGCGGCATCTTATACCGAGATTCCGGCGTCAAAAGACTTCTGTAGAAACGGTATATGGAAAAAGCGAGGGGGTTGGATGGCAAAACTCAGAGTATATGAGCTCGCCAGAGAGCTGAACATGACCAACAAGGAGCTTCTGGACAAGCTTCAGGAACTGGACATAGAGGTCAAAAGTCACATGAGTTCTCTGGAAGACTCAGACGTAACGACAATTAAGGACGCGCTGTTCGGCCGCAATGAACAGACCGACAAAGTGGTGGAAGATACGCGCATTAAGCCGAATATTATTCGCCGGCGCAGGAAACCTGTGGCCGAAACATCAGCTGAAGCGCAGGCCGCAGATGAAGCTGCAGAAGCAGCTGAATTCGTTACACAAAGAGCCGAGACCCCCGAAACCGAACCTGAACCGGCAGCCGAAGAAACACCGGCGCCGACAAAAGAACCGGCCCAACCTGCTGAAGAGGTGCCGGAAACCGTACACGCCCAAGTTGCTGCACCCGCTGAAGAAGTCGAGACGCCGGCAGAAGCCCCCTCTGCTGAAGCCGAACTTCAGGCGGAAGCTGAAGTCCCTGTGCAAACAGCAGATTCAGTCGATACAGCGCCTGCTGAACCGGTTAAAGCCGAAGCAGAGACTGCGGAGACGGCAACTGAACCCGAAATGACGCCGGCAACCGCGGAGCCCGAGATTTCAGCACCTGTAGAGGCGGATGAAGCTGTTGCGCCGGAAACGGAAGCGCAACAAGTTGAAGAACCGTCGGCTAAGGCGAAAAAATCCAAAAAGAAACAGAAAAAGAGCACACCAGCGAAAATCATCAGCCTGCCCGAAGTAATTGAAGAACCCGCCCCCGAACCAAAGCGGGAAGCCCCCGCACCCGCTGCCCGCAAACCTGCCGGGCCGGCGCGCAAACCGCCGGTAATAGAGCCGGTTATCGAGGCCAAACCGGAACCCGACGAGCGGAAAAAAGGCAGAAAGAAAAGGACAGTTGTCGAACCGGTCGCTGAAGAAGTTGCGGATAAGGGAAAGAGAGGAAAGAAAAAAGATTCCTTTAAACGCAAAGAAGTCGTCGAAGGCGCCGCCCTCGTCGATCAGCGCTTCGGCCGGGGCCGCAAAGGCGGCAAAAAGAAAGGCAAAGCGGTCAGGACGTCGGCAGATCACAAACCGCAGATCACGATTCCGAAAGCCATCAAGCGCCGGATCAAGGTCGATGAGACCATCATTCTGGCCGATCTCGCCAAGCGAATGGGGGTCAAGGCCAATGAGCTGATCAAGCAGCTGATGGGCATGGGGATCATGTTGACCGTCAATCAGGCGGTCGATTATGATACCGCGACTCTGCTGGCCGGCGAATTCAACTTTGAGGTGGAACGCGCCTCATTTGAGGAGGGCGTGATCCTTCGGACCGAACAGGATGCCCCCGAAAATCTCCAGTTCCGGCCGCCCGTGGTCACGATCATGGGCCATGTCGATCACGGCAAAACATCGCTGCTCGATGTGATCCGCCATGCCAAAGTGGCGGATAGCGAAGCCGGCGGCATCACGCAGCACATCGGTGCCTATCATGTCCCCCTTGAAAACGGAGCGATCGTTTTCCTTGACACACCGGGGCATGAAGCGTTTACGGCCATGCGGGCTCGCGGAGCGCAGGTCACCGATATCGTGGTACTGGTCGTGGCGGCCGATGACGGCGTAATGCCCCAGACCATCGAAGCAATCGACCATTCCAGAGCTGCCGGTGTACCGATTATCGTGGCAATCAATAAGATCGACAAACCGGAAGCCGATCTGGATCGGATCAAACGGGAACTGTCGGAAAAGGGACTGGTAGCCGAAGACTGGGGCGGCGACACCATCTTTGTCAACGTCTCGGCTAAAAAGAAAATCGGAATCGAGGAACTCCTGGAAATGATTATGCTCCAGTCAGAAGTTCTCGAATTAAAAGCAAACCCGGACAAGCTGGCCCGGGGATACATTATCGAATCCCGGCTGGAGATCGGCCGCGGTCCGGTCGCTTCGGTCCTCATCAGCGAAGGCACGCTGCACACCGGCCAATCGGTGGTTTCCGGCATGTACTATGGCAAGATTCGCGCCATGTTCAACGATCTGGGCGAATCGGTCAAGGAAGCCGGACCGTCCATGCCTGTCGAAATTATCGGGCTGTCCGGCGTCCCGATGGCCGGTGATGAATTGATCACACTGACCGATGAAAAGGATGCAAAGCAGGTCAGTGAACACCGGCTGCAGAAACAGCGGTCCGTGGAATTGGCCAAGACCACCCGGATGAGTCTCGACAGCCTCTATGAACAGCTGCTGGAAGGCGAGGTCAAAGATTTGAACCTGATCATCAAAGCCGATGTTCAGGGCTCGATCGAAGCGCTTAAGGATTCCCTTACGAAGCTGTCGACCAGTGAGGTCAAGATCAATGTCATGCATTCCGCCACCGGGACCATCCATGAATCCGACATATCGCTCGCGGCGGTTTCCAATGCGATCATCCTCGGATTCAATGTCAGGCCCACGGGGAAAGTCGCCCAGATGGCTGAAGAAGAAAATGTCGATATCCGCTATTACAATGTCATCTACAACGCCATCAAGGACGTAAAAGACGCCATGCTCGGCCTGATGGCATCGCGCTTCGAGGAGCGGGTTCTCGGCAGGACCGAAGTCCGCGAAATATTTACGGTACCCCATGTCGGTACAATTGCCGGCTGCATGGTGATTGACGGCAAGATTCAGCGGGGCCAGCCGATCCGGCTGGTGCGCGACGGCATTGTCATCCACGAGGGGAAAATCGCCTCTTTGCGCCGTTTTAAAGACGACGTCAAAGAAGTGGCGCAGAATTACGAATGCGGCATCGGCATTGAAAAATACAATGATATCAAGCTCAACGACATCATCGAATGCTACTACCTGGAGGAGATCAAACCGGTCATGGAATAGCAGTTTCCGTGATGCGCATTGAGTGCCGTCATACAATCTTAACCATCTGGTAACGCTCATGGTACTCGGTTTCGGCACCATTACGTTCAACCTGGATCATTGCCATTCGTTGAAAGAAAAGCGAAAGGTCATCAAATCGGTTATCGCCCGCATCCGGAATGTCTACAATGCGGCGGTTGCCGAGGTCGACCTGAATGATGTACACCAGCGCGCCGTCATCGGATTTGCCATTGTGGGAAACGACCGGCGCAAGGTGAACTCGAACATGGACAAACTGATTCAATTTGCGGAAAATCTATCTCTTGCGGAAATTATCGATACGCAAATGGAGATTATTACGATATGAAACCCTATGCACGCGCAGAAAGGGTCGGTGGACTTATCCAGTCGGCCATTTCCGATATCCTGCATAAATCGATCAAGGATCCGCGGCTTGAGGGGGTATCGTTTACCGGAGTAAAAATGACGCCCGACCTGAAACAGGCACGGGTATATTTCGTCACCCCGGGCGATCGGAAGGAGGCGTTTGCGGCATTTAAAAAGGCCCAGGGATTTATTAAACGCACCCTTGCACAAGAAGTGGAACTCCGGTACATGCCAGAGCTTCAATTTTTTTATGATGAATCGATCGAATATGGCATGCACATCGACAAAGTGATCAAGCAACTGAAGAACGAAGATGGAACAGATCCTCACTCAACTGAAGAAGAGTAAACGCCTGCTGCTGGCTTCCCACCTGCACCCCGATGGCGATGCCATCGGATCATTGCTCGCCCTGGGCCTGGCCCTGGAAGCCATGAAAAAGGATGTCCAGTTATTCAATGAAAGCAGCCTGCCCGCGGTTTATCATTTTCTCCCTTCGATTCACCGGATAAAACCGTATCCGGGGGAAATGGAGACCTATGATACGGCCGTGATACTCGACTGTTCGGATCTGCAACGCATCGGGGACGCGGCCGAAGCCGTCAGCCGTATCCCGACAGTTATCAACATCGACCATCACATTACCAATACCCGATTCGGCAACTTTCAACTCATCGATGCCAAAGCATCGGCAACGGCGGAAATTATCTACCGGATCATCAAAGCGCTCGACGTGCCGGTCACCATGGCCATGGCCTATGCCATATACACCGGGATCATGGCCGATACCGGATCTTTCCGGTTTTCGAACACCACACCGGATGCCTTTCGAATCTGCCACGAAATGGTCGAGTTCGGGGCCGATGCCCACAAGGTGGCCCATCATGTCTATGAAACCATATCGCTCTCCCGGATCAAGCTGTTGAACATGCTTTTCGATACCATCGAGGTGACGGAAGACGGCAAATTATCGATTATGACCCTGACCCAGCACATGCTCAACGCCACCGGGACGGAAATCGCCGATGTCAATGGGCTGATCAACTATGCCAAGCGTATCGAAAATGTCAAAGTGGCCGCTCTGCTCTACGAGCGCAAAAACGGCCGATGTCCGAAAAAGGGAAGCCATTACCACGTCAGCCTTCGTTCCGACGGAGCGGTCGACGTGTCGTTCATAGCGGCAGAATTCGGCGGGGGAGGACATGTTTCAGCCGCCGGGTTCGACATCTGTTCGACCCTGCCGGATCTGAAAAAGCGATTATACACAATTTCCAGTCGGATCAGGTAGGCGATGCCGGAATGAACGAAGCGTTTTCCATAGAAGCTCACAACAAGAATGACGTATTCGATGGTCTGCTCATCATCGATAAACCCGCGGATCTGACCTCTGCAGCCGTGGTCAGGCGCATCAAACGCCTTACCGGTGTCAATAAAGTGGGACATACCGGCACACTCGACCCCTTCGCCACGGGTGTGATGATCTGTCCTGTCAATCAGGCGACCCGGCTGGCGCAGTTTTTCTTAAACGGCTGTAAAACCTATCGGGCCACCCTGCGGCTGGGCATCGAAACCGATACCCAGGACCTTACGGGCACCCCGACAGCCGAACACCCGGTAGGCGATATCCCGTCTGAACTGATCGAACGGGTGTTTGATCAGTTCAAAGGAACGATCGACCAGGTGCCACCGGTATATTCGGCCCTCAAGCACAAGGGGATACCCCTTTACAAGTATGCCCGTGCAGGAAAGCCGATCCGGAAAGCAGCGCGGCAGGTGCATATTTCACTGCTTTCCATACGGTCGGTGCGCCTGCCGGAAATCGACTTTGAAGTGGAGTGCTCTTCGGGAACGTATATCCGGACCCTCGGGGCGGATATCGGAGCCGCCCTCGGCTGCGGCGGTCACATAAGCGCCCTTGAGCGGATAAGCAGCTGCGGTTTTACAAGCGCGCAAACCGTCAGCCTCGACCGGCTCGAAGATCTGGCCCGGGCCGGCCGTTTGGCCGAGGTTGTCGTACCGATGGCCGAGGCACTCAGGGACATGCCCTCTCATGTAGCCGACCCGGCCCTGCAGGAAAAGATCCGGTACGGCCGCCCCCTTACCGGGGAGGATTTTCCCCCTCCGAACGGAGTGGAGTCCCGGCCGAACATCAAGGTCACGGATGCGGAAAACCGTCTGCTGACGATAATCCACATTCCTGAAAACAAAAATGAATATCGATATTGTTGTGTCTTTCATTTCCCGTAATATTTATGGTATGGAATCTTTAAACCAAGATTTAATAAATCAAAAGCAGGAGGTTAACAGTGAATATAGCCGGCAAGAACAAACAGGAAACAATCGAGCGCTTCAAACTTCACGATAGCGATACCGGATCGCCGGAAGTCCAGATTGCGCTGCTGACGGAACGGATCATCCAGCTGACGGAGCATTTTAAAACCCACAAAAAGGACCATCACTCCCGGCGCGGGCTGCTCATGATGGTCGGCAAACGCCGTCGGCTTTTAAATTATGTCAAAAACAAGGATGTCAACCGTTACCGCACCATTATCGGGCAGCTTGGTATCCGGAAATAGCGTTTTCGTCATGCAGAACAAACGTACCAAATGGCGCGTTTGAGAGCCGAAGCAGGCAGTGCCTGGCATGCGAAATAAAACGATACTGCCGTCAAGGCAGCCGCGCGCGGCCTTGACGGCATAACCGCAGCGCTTGGGAAATTACCCCTATAAAGGCGGATTCAAAGCGGACGCGAATCTTTCACATTACGCTTTGCAACTTCATCATTGAGGTTGACCTAACATTTAAAACACACGACCACCGTTTTGCCTCAAAAGCTGAATTCAGGGCACGGTCAAGATGCACAAGTTGTGTGGACAGGAGTAAAAACGACTATGGAAATTTCATTTAAAACACAAATCGGCGCGGAAACACTGATCATCCAGTCCGGCAAACTGGCCAAGCAGGCTTCGGGATCCGTCCTCGTTACATACGGCGAGACCATGGTCTTAGTCACCGTGGTCGGCGCCAAGGACCCGAAACCGGATGCCAGCTTCCTGCCCTTGACGGTGGAATACCAGGAAAAAATCTATTCCGCCGGACGCATACCGGGCAACTATTTCCGCCGGGAGATCGGCCGACCCAGTGATAAGGAAACATTGACCTCCCGGTTGACCGACCGGCCGATACGGCCCCTGTTTCCGAAAAAATACAATTACGAAACCCAGGTGATTGCCACAGTACTCTCCATGGACAAGGTCAACGAACCGGATGTGCTGGCGATGATCGGCGCATCTGCCGCCCTTGAGATCTCCGACATTCCGTTCGCCGGACCGATCGCCTGCGTTCGGGTCGGCAGGATTGACGGTAGTTTCATTGTCAATCCGACTGTCGAAGAGACCGAAGCCTCGGATATCAACCTGATTGTGGCCGGATCGAAAACCGGTATTATCATGGTCGAAGGCGGCGGGGATTTCGTATCGGAAGCCGAAATGCTCGAAGCCATCTTTTTTGGCCACGAGAAGATGCAGCCGATTATCGAACTCCAGGAAAAACTGCGGGAAAGCATCGGCAAACCGAAGCGGGAATTTGTTCCCCCGGAAAAAGATGCCGAACTGGTTGCGCGCGTCGAGGAGATCGCTACCGATAAGATCAAAAGCGCATTGACCGTCATGGAGAAGATCGAGCGCCGGACGGCCCTGTCTGCTGCAAAAGGTGAGGTCTATGAAGCTCTGGGCGAAGCCTATGCCGACCGACGATCCGAAGTTTCTGAAGCGTACGGCGATCTGGTTAAATCAATTTCCCGGAAGATGATCGTATCGGAGCAGCGCCGGATCGACAACCGCAAGCTCGACCAGATCCGGCCGATTACCTGCGAAGCCGGCCTTTTGCCCCGGGTTCATGGCAGCGCCCTATTTACGCGGGGAGAAACCCAGGTCCTTGCCGCACTTACCCTCGGATCCTCGCAGGATGAGCAGCGGGTCGAAACGCTTCTTGGCGATGAAACGCACCCGTTTATGCTGCATTACAATTTTCCGCCCTATTCTGTCGGCGAAGCCAAACGCGCCGGCGGTCCGAGCCGGCGGGATATCGGCCACGGCGCCCTTGCCAAGCGTGCCATCAGCAAGGTGCTTCCGGCCAAGGAAGATTTTGATTACACGGTCCGGATCGTCTCCGAGGTCCTCGAATCAAACGGGTCCTCTTCCATGGGAACCGTCTGTTCGTCGAGCATGGCCCTGATGGACGGCGGTGTACCGATAAAGGCGCCGGTTTCCGGAATTGCCATGGGGCTGATATCCGAAGGCGACCAGGTGTTTATCCTTTCCGACATTCTCGGGGACGAAGATCAGTTCGGCGATATGGATTTCAAAGTCGCCGGCACACGCGACGGGATTACCGCCCTGCAGATGGATATCAAGATCCGTGAACTATCCAAAGACATCATGAAGCGGGCCCTGGAACAGGCCAAAGCCGGACGGATTCACATCCTGGAGAAGATGGAACAGACCATCGGCTCTGCCCGGCAGGAGCTTTCGCCCTATGCCCCGATCGTGATTATCGTAAAGATCAACCCGGAACGCATCGGTGAACTCATCGGCCCTGGCGGCAAGCACATCCGCGCCCTGCAGAACGAAACCAATACGCAGATCGCCATCGATGACAGCGGCACGGTTAAAATCGCCGCCTTCTCACAGGAAGAAGGGGCTGCGGCCGAAAAACTCGTCCAGGAAATCGGTTCTGAGCCGGAAATCGGAACCATATTTGAGGGTACCGTTGTCCGGACGACCGATTTCGGCGCATTCGTCCAGATTAAACCGAAAACCGAAGGCCTGGTTCACATCTCCGAGCTTGCCCCCCACCGGATTAAAAACGTTACCGATGTGGTCAAGGAAGGCGACAAGCTGACGGTCAAGGTAATCGATATTTCCCGTGACGGCAAAATCCGCCTGAGCCACAAGGCCACTTTGGAAGGTGCCGAGGAAACCCCACCGCGACCCCCGCAGGATCGCGGCGACCGCGGCGGCCGGCCCCAGAGAAGCGGCGGCGGCGGGGGACGTGACAGTCGCGACAGTCGCGGCAACCGGGATGATCGTCGAGGCCCCAAGAAAGAGTAGTTCCTTCCACCGCCTGGAACAGGCGGTGGATATTTCAACATGTGTGCAATAAATCATCATCTACCACCCGCATCTTCTGCAAGCGGGTGGTTTTTTATTTTCCGGGTGATGCGCTCTTCCAGGCAAGAGCAAGAAAACAACTGCACTCCAGTGATTGCAAACCCGCTTTCCGGAAAGCAAAAAAGGGTTTCCTCGATCCTGCGGCATCTGCTATACACTAGTTGACCGATAAGAAGCCAACTCCACAGTACTTCCAATATGCGCAGCAGGTTACGATGACGAATGCCCCAATAGTCAAATGCCGGCGGGTCCGGCCCGAGCAGGATGCCGATATTCCCCTTCCCCGTTACATGACCGCCCATTCCGCCGGCATGGACATCTGTGCGGCCGTCGAAGAACCGGTCGTGCTCGCTCCGGGCGATATCCAACTGATACCGACCGGACTGGCCATCTGCCTGCCGGCAGACTTTGAGGCCCAGATCCGCCCGAGAAGCGGTCTGGCCGCCAAATACGGCATCGGCCTGATCAATTCACCGGGAACCATCGATGCGGATTACCGTGGTGAAATCCAGATCCCACTGATCAATCTCGGCAAAGCCCCCTTCACCTGCAACCGCGGCGACCGGATCGCCCAGATGATCGTAAATCGAATCTGCCGGGTGCAACTCGACCTCGTCGAGGTTCTCGATCCTTCCGTCCGCAATGACGGTGGATTCGGACACACCGGGGCATGACGCATACGGATCATCACAGCAAGCCGGATTCCGAGCCGATCGAACCGGCCGGCTCCGGTTTGTGCGTCTGTATGCTCGCCAGCGGGAGCAAGGGCAACTGCATCTATATGTCATCGGGCAACACGACTGTTTTGTTTGATGCCGGCCTGTCGGGCGTGGAGATAGAACGGCGGATGAAAAGCCGCGGCCTTTGCCCCCAGACGCTTGATGCCATTGTCGTTTCCCACGAACATGGCGATCACATCCACGGCGTCGGCGTTTTGTCGCGCCGCTTCGGGGTGCCGGTCTACATCGCACCCGAAGCCCAACAGTCCGCAACCGCGCGTCTGGGCAGACTCCACGCGGTCCACCCCTTTGAATGCGGCATCTCCTTTGCCATCAATGACCTGTCGATCCACCCGTTTTCCGTCTCCCACGATGTCGCAGCCCCCGCCGGGTTCACCATAACATCCGGCAACCGGAAAATCGGGCTGGCTACAGACCTCGGCATTGCCACCGCAATGGTCCGCCAGCACCTGAAAGACTGTGACATGCTGGTGCTCGAGACAAATCATGATCCGTACATGCTTGAAACCGGACCCTATACCTGGCCGCTCAAGCAGCGGGTAAAGGGGCGCACCGGGCACCTGTCCAATGAGGCGGCAAAAAACCTCCTCATGGAAGTCCTCCATGACCGTCTGGCCCACGTCGTCCTGGCCCATATCAGCGAAACCAACAACACCCCGGAAAAAGCCCTGAGCGTGGTGACCGAACGCATCGATCATCACCCGGTGCGCTTTACCACGGCATATCAGCACCACTGCAGCGAACTAATCCGGCTGCCCTGAAGGAACATTCAGGACTCTGCCATCTCCCCCATGATCTCCCGCTGCGACTCAGTCGGCAGGTAACCGGTCAGCCGTCCTTCAATTACAATTTCACCGGCCGCGTTTTCAAATATAGCGGTTGCCTCCGAATAGCCGTTATCCCGAATTTCGGTAATCTCGAGCGTGCACGAGACCGTCTCGCCGAAATTGACGCCTTTTTTGAACCGGAAGCCCATTTCCGTGGCCAGCCACCCTATTTGACCGCCGATTTCGGTCAGCATGCTGCCCACCAGAAGCCCGTGGCAAACCGTGCCGTTAAAACCCCGGACCCGGGCAAAGCGGTCACTGAAGTGAACCGGATTGTAATCTTTGGAAATATCCGCAAAGGCGTCCACAGATGCATTGTCGAACGTCCGGGTCACCCGGAACCGGTCGCCTTTGGCAAGCCCCTGGATTGCCCGCTGCCTGATTTCTGTCATATCACTTTCTTTTTTCATGTAGAGCCTTCCTTTTCTAAAAAGTACTCCCATTTTTCAAACGGAGAAGTCAACCCCCGAACTCAGATTTTCTTGACATTGCCTGCACTGCCGGTTTACAGTTTTTCAAATTTAGCAGCTTAACCGTTAGGGGTGCCAATTTCGGCTGAGAATCCGCAAATGAGCGGGTAACCCTTCAAACCTGATCAGGGTAATGCCTGCGCAGGGAAACGTTTAACGCAATTGGTCCGCCGATTGAAACCGTTTTCCTGATCCAAGGGAAACGGTTTTTTTATTACGCAATAATTAACTTGAAATGATCAGAGGAGAGTTACCATGGCACTCGATGAAATTGTCATCTCCCGGGCGATTATCGACCGGTATTATCAGAAATTGACCGACAACCTGGAAACAGATGTGGCAATTGTCGGCGGCGGGCCTTCCGGCATAGTGGCCGGCTATTTCCTGGCCCAGGCCGGCAAAAAAGTAGTTCTGTTCGAGCGCAAGCTGTCGATCGGCGGGGGCATGTGGGGCGGCGGCATGCTCTTTAACGAAATCGTCGTCCAGAAAGCCGCCCTGCCGATACTCGAGACCTTCGGCATCCGGTACCGGCAATACCAGGAGGATTACTACACTGCCGATGCCATTGAGGCCGTGGCGACGTTGACCGGTGTTGCGGTGCGCGCCGGGCTGACCATCTTCAACTGTGTGACCGTAGAAGATGTCCTGATGCGCCCGGAACGGGTCGAAGGCCTGGTAATCAACTGGTCCCCGGTGGAAATGACCGGCCTGCATGTCGATCCCTTAACCGTGCGCTCCCGGTTTGTCGTCGATACTACGGGACACGCTACAGAAGTGGTCAAGGTGGTGGAAAGAAAAGTGAATGGGAAGCTCAGTACCGCGACCGGAAAAATCGATGGTGAAAAATCGATGTGGGCCGACCGGGCGGAAACCGACACCCTGGCAAACACCCTCGAAGTCTACCCCGGCCTCTATGTGGCCGGCATGGCGGCAAACGCTACCTTCGGCGGCCCACGCATGGGACCGATATTCGGGGGGATGCTCCTTTCCGGCGAAAAAGTGGCCAAGGATCTCGCAATGCGGCTTTAGAATAATTCACAATTCAAAGTTGACAATTCACCATTCACAATTGCCTTTTCTTCAGGCATTAAATCAATTGCCAATTGTGAATGGCGAATGGTGAATTGTGAATTTGAAAAGCAGGAACTACCTGTAATTTAATTTGGAACATAACAGGATTAAACCCATGACCCAACTCGAAGCAGCCCGGCAAGGGCGAACGACTGACGAAATGCTGCAGGTGGCCGAAAGCGAAGGGCTGCCGGCCGAAACCATACGTGAGCGGGTTGCGGCAGGAACGGTCGTGATTCCCAAAAACGTCAACCGCACGTTTGCAGCCAGAGGAATCGGCAAGGGCTTGACGACCAAGGTGAATGCCAATATCGGCACCTCGCCCAGCCATTTCGATATGCCGGAAGAACTCGCCAAGCTCGACGCTGCCGTTGCCGCCGGCGCCGATGCAATTATGGATCTCTCCACCGGCGGAGATCTGGACGCTATGTTTAAATCAGTGCTCGACCGCTCCCCGGTGATGGTCGGCACCGTACCGATCTACAAATCTGTCAGCCGGCGAATGGTCGCCGGGGAGCCCTGCATCGAACTGACCGCCGATGATATTTTCGAGGAAATCGAGGCCCAGGGAAAAGCCGGCGTCGATTTTGTCACTGTCCACTGCGGCATCACCCGGCACTCGCTGCAGGTGTTAAAAGGCTGTGGACGGCTGATGGGGATGGTGTCACGCGGCGGCAGCCTGATGGCCGAGTGGATCACCCATCATGATGCCGAAAACCCGCTGTATGCCGAATACGACCGGCTGCTCGACATCGCGCGCACCTATGACATCGCCCTGTCGCTCGGCGACGGGCTGCGGCCCGGCACGATTTTCGATGCCGAAGACCGGGCTCAGCTTACTGAATTGATCATTCTCGGCGAGCTTGCCGAAAGAGCCCGGCAAGCCGGCGTCCAGGTGATGATCGAGGGTCCCGGGCACGTGCCGCTGTCAAAGATTGCCGCCGACATGCGCCAGCAGAAACGCATATGCGGCGAAGCCCCCTATTACGTGCTCGGGCCGCTGCCGACCGATATCGCCGCCGGACACGACCACATTGCCGGTGCTATCGGCGGAGCCATTGCTGCGGCTGCCGGGGCGGATTTTCTCTGCTACGTCACCCCGGCCGAACACCTGTCCCTGCCCGGCGTGGCCGAAGTACGGGAGGGCGTAATCGCCTCCAAGATTGCCGGCCACATCGGCGACCTGGAAAAAGGGATCGCCTCGGCCTGGGAAAAGGACCGGCAGATGTCGGCCGCCCGCAACCGGTTTGACTGGCAGGGGGTGTTCGCCCAGGCCCTCGATCCGGTAAAAGCCCGCGCCATGCGCGACCGGAGCGAGGACAAGGACCGGGATGTATGCACCATGTGCGGCGATTTCTGTGCGCTTAAGACCTATCAGCGGGCGCTGGATGCGGAGAAAAAATAAAAACTATTTCTGCTTTGACCGAATAACGGAGAGGGTTGCCCGTAGGGGCAACCCCCTGGAGTTTGGACATTGTGCCCCATCCCGGAAGGGCGATTCGTGAATCGCCCCTACACCGTGAGGTCGGGAATAGAATATCTCCATTTTCCTGTCATGCAATGGATTGATTCATTTTGACGATTTCGGCAACGCGTATTTTACGAGGGTCATTCGTAGGGGCGATTCACGAATCGCCCCCGGGCGGGGATTATCCCCGCCCGGTCGGGTTTCCAACCCGATATGGTCGGGATTCACATCCCGACGAGAGTTTCCCGTAGGGGCAACCCCCGTGGTTGCCCTTGTTTGACCTGCGCATGTCCGGGGCAACCGGGTTAACCGACCAGGGCAGGCACGGGGGCCTGCCCCTACGC
>JAGXHH010000109.1 GCA_024636355.1 Desulfobacteraceae bacterium
ACTCGATACCCTGTTCAACCTGTATCAGCCATATTTGAACAACGTCGCGGCCTATGAACCAATCTATTTTCTGCTGGGCACCGATCCGAAAGACAGCAAATTCCAGATCAGCCTCAAGTACCGGTTCCTGAACCCTGCACCAGAGGCCTCTTCATATGAAAAATTGCTGCATGGATTCCATCTCGCCTATACCCAGACGTCCTACTGGGACCTGCGCTCCGACTCCGAGCCGTTCGAGGACACCAGCTACAAGCCCGAGCTGTTTTTCCTGACGCCCAACCTGTTTTCCGGCGCAGGCCTTTCCCACGTGTTCATACAGTCCGGCTTCCAGCACGAATCCAATGGTCAGGGGGGCGACACATCGCGCAGCACCAATTTCGTATACGTGGAGCCGACGTTTATATTCTTCCATAAAAACAGCGGCATCGGCTTTCAGGTCGCCCCGAAAATCTGGGCCTTTGCGGCAAACGATAACGACACGAATCGGGATCTTTACAAGTACCGGGGGTATTTCGACCTGGAAATCAAGGCCGGAAAAAGCACCGGCGCCGTTGTGGAATCCCACCTGCGATGGGCCAAAGAAGGCGGATCGATCCGGCTCGACGTCAGTTATCCGCTCGACAAGCTGATCGACACCCGGCTCCAGGTCTATCTCCACGCGCAGTACGTCAACGCCCGCGCCGAAAGCCTGCTCAACTACACGGAACGCAACCGGGCGTTCCGGATCGGTTTTTCGATCGTGAGGTAGTAAACCGGTTAACAGGGCTCTTTTTAGCCGTCATTGCGGCGAAGGCCGCAATCCAGTCGCCAAACTGCGGTATCTTTCAGGTTAATGTACGGATCGAACAAACTTGCAGGGCGCGGAAGCAGGAGCTTCCTGACACCGGGTTCCCAAGCCGGAGCTTGGGAACCAGCAAAATCGTATGGAGCGTTTTGGTCCTGACCTTGAACCTTGAACTTTGAACTTTGAACCTTGAACACGCCTTATCACCCGCAGGATTCGCACGGCATGGGACATGCGTTCAGTGTCTGGTTCCGGCGGGATTTGTCCCGGTAGACCGTTACGCCTTTTACGTTCATTTTGGATGCCGTTAAAAACAGGTCCCGGATTTCGTCGACTGTAGCGTCCTCGGGAACGTTGACGGTTTTGCTGACCGCACTGTCCGTCTGCTTCTGGAAGGCCTCCTGAATTTTGAGATGCCATTCGGGAGACACATCCCACGCGGTCTGGAAAATCGCCCCGGGAATTGGCCGGTTTTCATCCATATATTCCTGGTAAATCGGATGGACCTCCTCGACGTCCGTATCGATGAGCCGCCGTTTCGTCCGGAATGAAAAAACCGGTTCGATGCCGCTGCTCGCACCGGCAATCAGGCTGATCGATCCGGTGGGGGCAATGGTGGTCAACGCGGCATGACGCCGGTATTTCACCCCGGCCGCCGGGAAAATGCTCTGATCGAATGCCGGGAAATTTCCCCGGGACTCGGCAAGCTTTGCCGACGCATCCATTGCAAAGGAGCCAATGTTGGCCATGATCTCTTTTGCCAGCTTCAGCGCCGGATCACTCTGGTACGGCACGCCGAGCCGGATCAGCAGGTCGGCAAACCCCATGACCCCAAGACCGATCTTTCGGTTCATCCGGCTCTGCTCCTCGATCTGCTGCATCGGATACCGGTTGGACTCGATCATGTTGTCCAGGAAATGAACCGCCAGGTGCACCTGCTGCTCGAGTTTTGAATATTCGATATCCCCGTTCCGGACGAACCGCGTCAGGTTAATCGATCCGAGAGTGCACGATTCATAGGGGAGCAGCGGCTGCTCGCCGCAAGGGTTGGTCGCCTCGATTTTCCCCAGGCCCGGCGTCGGGTTGGCCCGGTTGATCCGGTCGATGAACAACAGGCCGGGGTCCCCGGAGTTCCAGGCGCTCTGTGCAATCATCTCCATGAGCTCGCCGGCCGATTTATACGTCACCACCCTGCCGGTGCGCGGGTGAACCAGCGGGTAATCCTCCCCTTTTTTGAGGCAATCCAGGAATTGGTCGTCGATGGCAACCGACAGATTGAAATTCTGCAGGCTTTCCGAATTGGATTTGCTCCGGATGAATTCCTCGACATCCGGGTGACTGATATGGAGAACGCCCATGTTGGCGCCGGGGCGCACCTGGTTGCGATCGATGATATAGGTGGCCGAATCAAACAGCCGGATAAACGACAGCGGACCGCCCGATACGCCGAAGGCCGGGAAAATCGAATCGCCGCGCGGCCGGATCCGGGAAAAGGAAAACCCGGTCCCCCCGCCGCTCTGGTGGATCAGCGCCGTGTCCTTCAAGGTCTGGAAAATCGATTCCAGGCTGTCCTCCACCGGCATGACAAAGCATGCCGCCAACTGCCCCGTGGGACGTCCCGCATTGACAAGGCAGGGCGTATTGGGCAGGAAGGCAAGCGATGTCATGGCGGACTCGAAATCCGCGGCCACGGCATCTACGGTCTCCAATGATGCGGCCGGGTCGAATATGCGGTCAGCTGCGGCCACGGCCCGCGCCACGCGCTCAAAAAGCTGCGCAGGCCTCTCGATGATCTCCCCGGCGTCATTTCTCGCCAGGTACCGCCGCTCCAGAACCGCTTTCGACAATGGTGTCAGGACAGGTTCGGGCATCATGAACTCCTGCTTATGTGCCGTTTGCTTTACTTGCTCAGGAGCTTTGTAGGAGCGGGCCATGCCCGCGATGGCGGATGCATTTTTCGCGGGCATGGCCCGCTCCTACGTGGTCACCCGTTAATCACAGACGCATTTCACCGAGAATTGCTGTGGAAAAGCGTCTTACCAAATATAATGAAAACGAACGGAATCGCCCAAGCATAAGGATCGTAGGGGCGATTCACGAATCGCCCCGGGTTTAACATCTTCCCCATCCTGTAGGGGCGATTCGTGAATCGCCCCTACAACCAAGAAATTTTTCCCCCTACGCACTCTTCGCCAGCAATCTACCCGTTGCCGGGGTTTCTTCCAGGAACAGCTGCATGTGCGGGAACGGAATTTCAATGCCGGCGGCATCCAGGGCGTTTTTACATTTTTCGGTGTATTCCCAGTTCAGGGGGAATTTCTGCAAAGGGTCCTCTGTCCAGAAGCGCATTTCCAGGTTTATGCTGCTGTCGCCAAGGCCGGTCACCAGAACGACGGGTGCCGGTTCCGGCATGATCCGCTTGTCGCCTTCCAGGGTTTTGAGCATGACCTGCCGGGCTGTTGCGATGTTTTCCTTGTAGGCGATTCCGAGGCTTACCCGCACCCGGATCTTAGGGGTCAGGGTATAATTGATGACCCGCTCCTGGGCCAGCTGCTTGTTGGGCATTACCATGGTTTCATTGTCAAAGGTGGTCAGCACGCTGGTCCGCAGCCGGATTTCGGTAACCGTCGCGTGCGTTCCGTTAAGCGATATCCAGTCGCCTTCCTTGAATGGCTGATCGATAACGAGGGCCACCCCGGAAATTAGATTGGCGATGGTATCCTGTGCGGCAAACGAAATTGCCAGACCGGCTATACCGACACCGGCGATAAGAGAAGCGATGTTGATGCCGAGCTGATCGGCCACGGTAAGTGATGCGATGACCACAATGACATACCGGGTGACCCGCAGGAGCAGGTTCTGGGCATGCACCGTCACATTTGTCCTGCACAGGGCCGTCAGCAGGACTTTCTGCAGGACCCGGACGATCACCCAGAAAATTAATATCAGCAGGATTGCACTGATCAGCCTGGGCAGATACGTCATCAAATTGGTCGCCAGTGCCTGGAAATTCACCGCACCCAAAAACTTCTCGAACATCCACACCTCCTTAATTTTTATAAAAAATGCGGGGAACTTTTCCCCGTTCATCACAATATCGCAAATTTTAAAATCCCTTATCATTAACTTGCAGAATAATCAAAATGGCAATTCCTTAATTTTTCAAGTCTTGTCGGGGCGCTTTACGGGTGCCGGAACGCAGCTGTTGCCGTCAACCCGGAAAAAAACGTTTGCATCCGCTCTTTCTCTTTTGCATTTATCCCCCCCATGCCTACCTTCCCTTTTATACAATCCCTTTTTTACAAGACGTGCAAAATGGTCCTTTACCGAGAATGTCGACATCCGCCGGCACCGGCAATTTCTTTTTTCTAGTTGCCGGCCGATGTCGATCCCTTGTGGAAAAACAATTTAGCCGCGGGAGTCTCAAAGCAGCCCGCGGGCGATACAATCCCGAATTAAAGGAGTTCATATCATGAGAGTCATTGTGTTTACGATGTCCGTCCTTGCGTTGTCGTTCCCGGCTTTTGCCCAGGATGAGATTTCGATTTACCAGTTCAATGCCCCCGGCTTCTTTGTCGCCATTGTCGCGGGCGTTATACTGGCCGCCGCTTTTCAACTGTTCCTGACGAACCTTTCCGGCGCCGCCGGTCTTTCGGCAGCCCGGGTCGTGACCCACCCCTCCGGCAAAAACTCGAAAAAAGATAAAAAAGAAAATCCCGGGCACAGCAGCGAATCGGACCACGGCAGTAATCCGGGACGTGGCAGTCGCAGCATCGACCCGGACAATCCGTCAATCCTTTCGGATTACACCGACGAGGCGCACTCAGCGATGCGCACAATCAGCACCGGCTTCGGACTGATGACAATGATTACGGCAAGCATTGCGCTGTTTTTCGCCTCCTGGCTCGCCCTGGAGATTGTCGGCCCGACCTCCATCATTTTCGGGGTTGTCGTGGCCCTTGTAATATGGGGCGTTTCCTACCTGCTCACCTTCAGTCTCGAATTTACCGCCACTGCCACCATGATCGGCGCCATCGCCTCTGTGACCAAGCAGAGCTTCAAATCGATCGCCCAGGCCACCACTCAGCTCATGCGCAAATCCGAAGGCCGCCGTGTGGAAGACATGGCCCGGTCGATGACCCAGGCGGTCCGCTCCGAGCTGTTCGGCCATCTCGACCTGAAGAGCCAGATCCAGGAATACATCCATGAGCTCAAACCCGATTACACGCCGCGCGATTACCGAAACGAACTCGAAAGCCTGATCGATAAACTCCAGGTCGAAGAATATGTAAGCCCCGAAGGGGGTCCCGGCGGAATCCAGGAAATCGTGCGACAGGTCCGCACCTCGGGAACGCAGATGAGCCGGGAAAACGCCCGGAGTGCTGCCAACCGTTTGCGCAAGGTCTTTGCCGAAACCCGGGAGGAAGCGGGAAAGGACAAGGCCCGCCACGAAAAAGTCGCCGACAGCGCCATGCGGGCCGCGGGGCTGAGCGCCGAGGAAGCCGAAAGAACACGCAAGAAAATGGAGGAATTCCTCCACCAGACCGGCAAAGAGCAGCTGGACCCCGAAGGGATCAAGCACGACCTGGAGTGGCTGTTCCATGAACCGAGGGAAGGCGCCGACGCCCTGAAGCAGCGGCTGTCTTCCATCGACCGGGATACCATCGAAACGCTGATCGCCCAGCGCCAGGATATCAGCAAGGAAGATGTCCACCAGTACGTGGATCGGGTCTGGAGCGTCATCTCGATGATCACGGGCCGCACGCAGGAGCAAAAGGAAAAGATGCGGGCGGGCGTCGAAACGGGTAAAGAAGGCGCGGCATCGACCAAGGATCACGCCCTGAACAACATCGAAGAATATATCGCATCCCTGGACCGGCCGGGCCTGGACGCCGAGGCCATCCGGCATGATATAGAATTGCTGTTCAGCGATCCGAAGCACGCGGCCGAGGACCTTTACAACCGGGCAAAAAAACTGAACCGGGAAGATATCATGGCGCTGGTGACCACCAACCGCTACATCTCCCGGGAGGATGCGGAAAAGGTCGTCCAGCAGATCGAGTCAATCCGGGATGAGGCCGTCCACCGAGCGGAGCAGCTGAAGCGGGAAATTGAATTCCGCACGGAGCAGGCCAAGCAGGAAGCCCTGCACCAGGCCGATGAATTGCGCCAAACCGCAGCCAGCGCCACCTGGTGGATCTTCATCACCGCCATGATCAGCGGTGTGGCAGCCGTTCTCGGCGGGTTTGTTGCGGCGGTGACGTAAAATAAAAAAGGTTCAAGGTTCAAGGTTCAAGGTTCAGGGTTCAGGGTTGCTGGTTCCCAAGCTCCGGCTTGGGAACCCGGCGTCAGGAAGCTCCAGCTTCCACATCCTTGGAGAACCGTAGGTTGGGCTGAGCCGAAGTCATCGTTGGGCTTCGCTGAACCGAACTTGTTGGATGCGGTAAAACTTTTTGAACCTCATCGAACCAGCGAAGCCCAACGGTCATTGGCCGCTCAACCCAACCTACGGCCACTATTCCCGCCAACCCAGCAGGGCGGACACGCAGGTCCGCCCCTACGGATGATTGGTTGTATTGTAGGGGCGGACCTGCGTGTCCGCCCTGGTTCCAAGTACCATGAAGATACAACTGTTTTCCTTACCCTCTTGTCATCCTTCTTACCGCCAGCACCACATTGGCCGTAAAAATCAGCAGTGCCCCCAGCCAGCCGCTGACGGTCAGTGAGGGTTCCATGGCCACAACCGGGCCAAGCATGGCGGCCAGCAGGATGCGCGTCGAGGATATGATTCCGCCCTCCACTGCCGTTACGTACCGGAACCCGAGCGTCAGCAGGTACTGCCCTCCCACCCCGAACGCTGCGCACAGCAGCAGGTAATAGAGTGCAACGCCATCCGGAATATGGATCTCCCGAAAAAAAATCGCATAGATGATCACCGAACCAAGTCCGAACATATAGAGCAGCACGGTTTCCGAATCATGATACCGGCGGCTTATGTTCAAGTAGAGAATGGAAAACGAGGCGGTGATCCCCGAGGCCAGCCCCCAGAGGCTTTCGACCCGCAAGCTGAATTCGCCCGGCGACAGGATCAGCCAGATGCCCGCAAACGCCACGACCACCATGACCACGCCGACCGGGTCACGCTGCCCTTTTAGCAGAATCCATGAAAACAGGGCCAGGAACACGGGGTATGTCATGTTCAGGATGTTTCCCTCGGCAACCGATGTCACGGAAACCGCCTTGAAGAAAAAATAGACCGCCAGGCAGTTGAACACCGTCCGGCCGATCAGGAGGTGGTAATTGCCCGGCCGCGGCTTCTGGCGCTTGATCAGCATCAGGGTGCTGATCACGATAAATCCGAGCAGGAAACGGGCAAAAACAAAAAAGGAAGTTTCTATGCTGGTTTCGGTTTCGGCCCACCGGATCACCACGGTGGCCAGATAAAAGAAAAAGGCCGAGGCAAATACGCACAGCCACCCGAGCACCTGGACCATCCGGCTCGCTTCTTTTCCGGCCCCGTCGTATTGCAGGGGTCCCGGCTTGCGCCGTACTGATTGTCGTTTATTTTTTGTTGTAGGATGCAAGGCCGCAGACGCTCCCGGAAACTTTGCTATTTTCACTTTTTTCTTACGCTGGAAATCCTCTAAAGGGTAAAGTGCGGATCATAGGATTTCAACCTGGCGGAAGCAAGACGATTAATGCAAGAACACCCTACAATGGAAGGAGCAACAACTTTTTAACCCCGAAGGGGTTGGACATATCAGCCCGGGGCAGCGCCCCGGGAAAAGAGATGAAAGAATCAGAGAGCCCTGAAAGGGCGATACATAGAGACAAATGAATTTATAACTGTCACGCCCTTTCAGGGCTCCCTTTTCTTTGGCGATTCTTTCCCGGGGCGTTGCCCCGGGCTGGTATGTGATGCCCTTTCAGGGCAATAATATCTCAGTTACTGAAGTTTTCCGGATAAACAAATTCTCCGAATCGTTAACCGTTTCTCCACAGGAGGCAGGCTACCATGAAATTTGCGGTTATCAGCGACACCCACGATCACCTCGAAAACCTTCGCACGGCCCTGGACATGATTTTGGACAATAGCTGCGAAGCCATTATCCACTGCGGCGACATCGTGGCCCCGTTCGCCCTCAAGGAACTCGAACAGGCAAAATTGCCCGTCCATTGCGTTTTCGGCAACAATGACGGCGATCAGTTCCTGCT
>JAGXHH010000110.1 GCA_024636355.1 Desulfobacteraceae bacterium
TTCCAAATATGTTTTCGAGCGGCGGGATATCCGGGAATCTATGGACGATATTTTCGGGCGGGAAGCGATTGATACCGTGGTGCATGCCGCTTACATCCTGCCGCCGATTCATGACAAGAAACGGATGGAGGATATCAACATCGGCGGCACCCGCAATATCCTTGCCGCAGCGGTACAGGCCGGAGTCCGCCAGATCCTGTACACCAGTTCGACGACGGCTTACGGATTTTATCCGGACAATGACCGGCCGTTGACCGAAATCAGTCCCCTCCGGGGCAACGACGATTTCACCTATGCCAAGAACAAGAAGGAAATCGAGAAGATCTTTGAATCGTTTATTGATGAACACCCGGAGATCACCGTCAGCATTGTCCGGCCCTGCTACGTGATCGGCCCCGGTATCGCCAATCCGCTGTCGACGCACCTGAAAAAGAAAATCGTGATCATGCCGTCAAATGTCGAGCCCTGGCAGTTCGTCCATGAAGACGATGTCGCCCGGGCGATGCTGCTGCTTCTTGAACGGCAGCAGGGAGGCATTTACAACATCGCCGGAGAGGGGACCCTGACGTTTGATGAAATGATCCGTATGCTGGGAAATATTCCGCTTTACCTGCCCTGGTGGCTGCTGTATCCTGTGAACAACCTGGCCTGGTATCTCCGGTTGTCGTTTATCTCGGAATTTCCCTCGCCGGCCATGCGAATGATGGTCCGACCCTGGATCGCCGCCCCTGACAATCTGGTACGGGAAACCGGTTTTGAGTACCTGTACACCACCCGGGCGGCATTCGAGGATTTCGCCCGATCGGTCGTTTCCGGTGGCATACCGGAAACGGTTCCGGCCTGAACGCGGGCGGTCCAGATTTGAGAGCCGGCTGCAATGCTCATCTTTGATGTTCAGTATGGTTTTTCTGAACCACGAAGGCACGAAGGGCACAAAGAAGGCGCGATACATTGCGCTCAATTTCATTGAGCGTTTTTTTCTTGCTCTTAATCTTGCACTTGATCTTAATCCCGTCAAAAGCCTTTGGCCGTTTTGAGCACATGGCGTCAATCAACGATTCGACTTTCGCAGGTCAGCGATGACTTGGTTTACTCTCGCCCTTCTTGCGGCATTGGCGACCGCATCCCAGGATGCCTGGGTGAAGAAATGGTTTTCCGGATTCAACCCGTTTGAAATGTTTGCCATCCCCCTTGTTTTTTCCTTGCCTTTGACCCTGGTGAGCCTTACCTTCGTCTCGGTACCCCCGCTGGACAACATTTTTTTTGCCAGTTTTGCCGCCAGCCTGCCGTTAAATGCCGTACCGTTTGTTCTCTACATGAAGGCGATCCGGCAGTCGCCGCTTTCGCTGACCGTTCCGTATCTGGCGTTTACACCGGTCTTCATGATCGGCACGGGGTTTTTCTTTTTAGATGAATTGCCGGATATATGGGGATTATCGGGCGTACTGGCCGTATGTGCGGGAAGCTATGTACTCAACCTGGACCTGTCGCGCTGGTCGTTGCTGGGACCGTTTAGGGCGTTTTTTCGGGAACCCGGCTCACAGATTATGCTGATTGTGGCTTTTTTCTTCAGCTTTTCATCGGTGATCGGCAAGCTCGCCATTCTGCATTCTTCGGTCATGTTTTTCCAGATGGCGTTTTTTGCCGCACTCGGCATCAGTTTGCCGGCCGTTTTATGGGCCTGGGGAAAAATCGACCCGGCCGCAATCGTCCGCTACCCCGTTAAATCGGTGGTGGCCGGCGGGTTGCTTTACCTGCAGGTCCTGTTTCATGGATTTGCCATTTCCATGACCAAGGCGGTCTACATGATTTCCGTCAAGCGACTGAGCATCCTTTTCGGCGTGATCTTCGGAGGGGTAATTTTTAAAGAGGAGAATATCCCTGTCCGGTTTGTCGGCGCCCTGTTGATGTTTTCCGGTGCCGTGACCATCCTGCTCCGGGCCCAATAACGTCGCATCCAAGGGTTAAAAACATTTTGGTTATCCACTTCGCTCCAGCAATTATCAATTCGCAATTGGCCTTTGATTAATCTTCCGAATCAATTGTGAATTGTGCCAGTTAATGATTTCTCTCGCAGAGCCGCTGAGGACGCGGAGAGTTCCTCTGCGCTCCCAGCGCCCTCTGCGAGAGGATATTGGATCTCCTTTGGCGCCAAAAAGTTTAGGATTGTCCATCACTGGAGTTTTTACATGCTCTTCAGGGTAATCCTGAGATTCAGCCAAGTGCCGATCCGTGCATCTGTCGTTTGCGAAGTGAAAAAAACGGGCTTTTGGTTTTTAACAAATTTGTTATTCTGCTTGCCAATAAACTACAAATTTGTAAGGCTTTACTGGACACTTCCTGTCTGTCTGATTTTAATATCAATAAAATCCGGGATGTTGCTGTTTTTATCAAAATGGCATGCGTTTTGCTTACCATTAAAGGCGCTTTGTTAAAGGCCGAAAAACACGAAATCCCTTGAGGCTTCTCCGGTCGTATTTGAATTGAAGATCTGCCGGGTCGGCGTGCAGGGACTTGTTAAGACAATAATGAAGGAGTAACCAATTATGTGCCGGTTGATCGCCATTACCAGTGACACGCCGGTGTCGCCCATGGTCGCCCTAAACGCCCTGGACGTTATGCGCGAAGGGCATGACGGCTCCGGGGTCGGTCTGTTTCTGCGGGACCTGGGCGGTCCCTGGGAAGACATGAAAGACGCGCCGATCCTGTCGGGGATTTTCACCGAAGCCGGGATCCGGCGACTCGACAACTATATGATCGATCTCGGGTTCCTGACCAAGTACAAGGTGTCGATCAAGGCGCCGAAAGTACCCCCAGCGGGCGTGCCCAAGCGGGATCTCTACCTGATCCGGGCCTATGAGTACCCGGAGGAATGGGACGGCCTGACCGATTTCGACCGCCTGTCCCGGCTGGTCAATATTCGCCTGAAACTCCAGGAAATGGGCCGGGAGGAAAACGATATGATCGTCTTTTCGTTCTGGCCGGACACCATCATGATCAAGGAGATCGGTGATCCGATGACCGTCGGCCGCTACCTGGAACTGGGAAACGAGAAGTTAAATGCCCGGGTTGTCATGGCCCAGGGGCGGCAGAACACGAATTACGCCATAAACCTCTATGCGTGCCATCCCTTTTTCCTCCAGGGCTTTTCCACCATGACCAACGGGGAGAACACCGCGTTCGTGCCGATCCGCGAATACCTGATGTCCCGGGGTGAACCGGGATATACCGGGTTTTTTTCGGACTCTGAAGTCTTCGTCCATATCCTGCATTACGCCCAGACCCATCTCGGTCTCGACCTGGCATCCTACAAGCATATCATCACGCCCCTGCAGGATGCGGATCTGGAATCCCACCCGAACGGGGATTTTCTGACGCACCTGAAACGGACCTGCCGGAAACTCATCATTGACGGTCCCAACTGCGTGATCGGGGTGCTGCCGGACAACACGATGTTCATGACCCAGGACCGGAAAAAACTGCGCCCCGGCGTGGTGGGTGGAAAACCGGGCATGTACGTCTTTTCATCCGAGGTGTGCGGCCTCGATTACATTATGCCGGACCGGGACGCCCGGACCGATTTTCAACCGATGCATCTGGATACGGCGATCGTCCGACCCGATCGCCTGGAGGTGAACATATGTCGACAGACACAAAGATTATCCCATCTTCATTAGCGATCAAGGACCTGCCCTGGCAGATCGCGTGGGATAAGGATAAATGCACCCTGTGCGGGCGGTGCACCGCCGTCTGCCCGGTCAATGCCATCGAACTCGGCGTGTTCCGCAAGCGGGTCGTCGAAGTCGATATCAACGCCCCTCGGCAGCCGGGAAATGTATTTAAAACGTTTAACGGCATCCGGCAGCGGACCGCCCCGGCCTACAGTTGCGTCGGGTGCGCCATGTGCAATATGGTCTGCCCCAACGACTGCATCAAGCCGATGGCCTCCGACGAGGCCGACAAGTTGAAATTTCACCTGAACCAGGGCGGTCAGGCCGAACGGCGGGGCGGGCGCCGCAATGACCCGGGCGGCGTGCTCGACCGGATCAAGTTCATCCGGATTTCCATGCTCACCGACCCGGCACTCGACGCCGGCCGGCACGAGTTCGAGATGCGGACCCTGCTGGGGCGGATTTATCCGCCGGAACAGAACATGGAAATGCTGCGCACCCACGGCTGGATACCGCCGGTCCGTGAAATCTATCCCCTGATCATCGGCGGCATGTCGTTCGGGGCGCTCTCGCCCACCATGTGGGAAGGGCTCCAGATGGGCGTGGCGTACTTAAACGAGGAACTCGGTATGCCGGTGCGCATCTGCACCGGCGAGGGAGGATGCCCGCCGCGTCTGCTCCGGTCCCGGTTCCTGCGCTACGTGATCCTGCAGATCGCCAGCGGCTATTTCGGGTGGGACGAGATCATCCATGCCATCCCGGAGATGCAGGTCGACCCGTGCGCCATCGAGATCAAGTACGGCCAGGGAGCCAAGCCGGGAGACGGGGGTCTGCTCATGTGGCACAAGGTCAACAAGCTGATCGCGGCCATCCGCGGGGTGCCCGACGGCGTGAGCCTGCCGAGCCCGCCGACCCACCAGACCCAGTATTCGATCGAAGAGTCCGTGGCCAAGATGATCCAGTCGATGTACATGGCCTGGGGTTTCCGGGTGCCGGTATACCCGAAGATTTCCGGGAGCTCGACGGCGCTGGCCGTGTTGAACAACCTGACCCGGAACCCCTATGCCGCGGGTCTGGCCATCGACGGTGAAGACGGCGGCACCGGGGCGGCCTACAACGTGTCGATGAACCACATGGGGCATCCGATCGCCAGCAGCCTGCGGGACTGTTATCAGAACCTTGTATCCCTGGGCCAGCAGAACGAAATCCCCTTGTTTGCCGGTGGCGGCGTCGGAAAGAACGGCAACCTGGCGGCCAATGCCGCCGCCCTGATCATGCTGGGCGCCAGCGGCGTGCAGATCGGCAAATCGCTCATGCAGTCGGCGGCCGGGTGCCTGGGGTCCGAAACCCGGCGCTGCAACATCTGCAACATCGGCCGGTGCCCCAAGGGGATCACATCCCAGGACCCGCGGCTGTACCGGCGGCTCGATCCCGATGACGTCGCGCAGCGGGTGGTCGATGTATTCGTCAGCTTCGACACGGAATTCCGCAAAATCGTCGCCCCCCTGGGACGCTCGACCACCCTGCCGATCGGCATGTCCGATGCCCTGGGAATCGATGACAAGGATATCGCCGAGCGGCTGAAGATCAAGTATGTGGTGTGATTTAAAGGCAGAATTCAGGAGCCAGAATCCAGAATCCAGAAGATATGGGAAGTCGCTTCGCTCCTGTATTTTATATATAATTTGAGCCGTAGGTGAATCCTTTATTCTGGATTCTGACTCCTGGCTCCTGGATTCCGGTTTTTGAATTCTGGCTCCATAAAGTTCTCAACTGAATTAAGAGGCAATCATGTCTGACCAGCAAGGCTATTACAATATATCGGGAAAAGTCGACGGCATCCGGCTCGAATCGCGGGTTCTGGAGGAACAAATCCAGGCTGCGGTTGCCGACGGCCACCGGAACCTGGAGATCGCTGCTTTCGGTCAGCACGGGATCGGCGGCCGTCTGTGGCGGGCGGGCAACGAACCGTTAAACATCCGCGTGACCGGCCATTCCGGACAGCGCCTGGGATCGATGGGGTTTGCCAACACCCGGATTGAAAATATCGGCCCGGCATCCGACGATGTCGGCTGGTTAAACGGCGGGGCGACCATTGTCATCCACGGCCATGCGGCAAACGGCGTGGCAA
>JAGXHH010000111.1 GCA_024636355.1 Desulfobacteraceae bacterium
ATGTCGCCCGGGGCCATCTGGTCGACCTGCTTTTTTACGCCCTCCCCGATACAATCCACACCCATTTCCACATCGTGGCCCAAAAGGCGTCCCAGCCGCTTGGCCGCCGGGTTGAGCCGGAGCGTATCGACCGCTTTTCCTTTCGGGCGGCCCATATGGGACATGATGATCAGTTTTCCTTTGTGATCCAGGACATATTCGAGGGTTGGAAGCACCTCCCGGATCCGGGTATCGTCCGTGATGTTCTGCTGCTCATCCAACGGCACATTGAAATCGACCCTGACCAGTACGTTTTTTCCCTCGATATCGAATTCTTTTATAGACCGCATAACGCCTCCATGAGGGGTCAACCGGGGATGGTCAACCGGTATTAATCTCTTGATTTTTGCCGACGATAACTGAGCGATTTCTTCTTTGCCCATCGCTCGAAAAAACGTATGGTTCCGGATTCGTAAGCCCGGTCGACCTTTTCTTCTTCAAGTTCGACCCCGCCGGTCCGGCCGATGGCCGTCCGCAGGCATTCGGTTTTCTGTTCGCACTCCAGACACGGTTCCGGCGAATGCCTCAAACCGTCTTTCCCCATGGGAAAGACCCGGTCGAGTACGCCGAAACAATCGGGTCGGGTATCTTTTTTATGGTTCATTGGGTTCAAAGTTCAAAGTTCAAAGTTCAGGGTTGCGAGTTTCTTGTTTTTTGAACAAGTTTTTTTTACATGAAGTACATGAAGGAAGGTCTCATGAAGATCCATGAAGGGATTTTTTAATTTTAAACCTTCATGTTCTTCATGGTCTTCATGTATATCAAACCGCTCACAATAATCTCTGTATTCGCATTATCACTGTGGTTGGATATCGTTTGGTTGCGGCCAATGGCCGTGCTGTGTTTTAAATGCTTCATTCCGCGGCGGCGCGCCCGGCATTTTCAAATTCCCGGCGCATCCGGGAGATATGGCCGCAATCGGCAAAACTGAAATAACAACCGTTGCCGATAACCAGATGTTCGTGAACCGTTATGCCCATCGTCATACAGGCAAAAACCAGCCGTCGGGTGATATCGATATCCGCCTCGGACGGATCGGGATCACCGGACGGATGATTGTGGGCGAAGATGACCGCAGCCGCCCGGTGATCGAGTGCCGCATGCACCACTTCCCGCGGGTAGACGGCACTGGCCGTCAAGGTCCCCTCAAACAATGTATCCACCGATATCACCCGGTTTTTGGCATCGAGAAACAGCACCTTGAAGCATTCCCGGTCTTTGCCGGACATGCTCCCGTACATGTAATCGAACAGGGCCCCGGCATTGTTCAGGGCCAGACTCCCGACCACCTTCTTCTCCAGGTAGCGCTCGGCCGCGGCCGGAATCAGTTTGATGCCGAAAACGTTGGTTTTGCCGATGCCGTCGATTTCACAGAGTTCATTGATCGACGCTTCGAAAACCCCCTGCAGGGTCTTAAACCGTTTCAGGGCGGCTTTGGCCGCATCCTTGCAGTCCCTGCGCGGTGTGCCGAGGGTCAGCAGCAGTTCGATGATTTCATAATCGTGAAACCCGCTCAATCCGCCGGAAAGAAATTTTTCTCGCAGACGCTTGCGGTGGCCTTCCGATTTATGGGGCACTGGTTGGGTCATCGTCTCCTGCTCGGCAAAGGCTGATCTGCCCGCCTGGCACAACATGGAATTTGGTTATCCGGTTATCGGATAACTCCAGTTAATAATGCCTCTCGCAGAGCCGCTGAGGACGCGGAGAGTTCCTCTGCGCTCCCAGCGCCCTCTGCGAGAGGATATTCGATCTACTTGGCACCAAAAAATCAGGATTGCCCATCACTGGAGCGAAGCGGATAACCACAACCTGAAATAAGTCCCTGAGTTCTTCTGAGGTTTACAACCACTTCTATTCCAGGTCCTCCAGTTCGCTTTTAAGATCACGGGTCATCAGCTGCCGGACCGCATCCCGGGGGTCCAGATCCTCGTAAAGGATCGAGTAGACCGCATGGGCGATCGGCATCTCCACGCCGCGTTTTTGCGACAGGTTGTAGACCGATTTGGCCGTCCGGACGCCCTCGGCCACCATGCGCATATCGGATAAGATGTCGACGAGCTTTTTTCCCTCACCGATCATCTGTCCCACCCGATGATTCCGACTGATCGTTCCGGTACAGGTCAGCATCAGGTCGCCCACCCCGGCAAGGCCCGCAAACGTGTGAGGATTTGCCCCCAGTCGGATTCCCAGTCGGCGGATTTCCGTCAACCCGCGGGTGATCAACGCCGCCCGGCTGTTTAAACCAAGACCCAGGCCGTCCACGATACCCGATGCGATGGCGATGACGTTTTTTACCGCACCGCCGAGTTCCACGCCGATGGTATCCGGATTGGTATACACCCGGAAATACGGAGTGGCAAACACCTGCTGGACATCGTTTGCAATGTCGATTTCATCAGCCGCCGCTGTGACCACCGTCGGCATCTTCCGGGCAACTTCGGCGGCAAAACTCGCACCGGAAAGTACCGCCAGTCGGTTTTTGTTCGGCAGCAGTTCAGCAAGCACACCGGTCATGGTCAAATGTGTCTGGTTCTCAATCCCCTTGGTAGCGGAAACCACGATGGCCCGCTCCGGAATATCTCCCGCCGCCTGTGCGACTACCTGGCGGGTGACGTGGGACGGCACCACCAGCAGCACCAGGTCTTTTCCGGAGACCACGACGGAAAGGTCGTTGGACGGCATCAGGTTCTCCGGCAGTTTGACATTCGGCAGAAACAACGAATTTTCATGTATGGAAGCGATACTTTCTTTGACCTCCGGCTCATATGCCCACAAGTCGACGGCATATCCTTTGCCGGCAAGCAGACCCGCCAGCGCCGTGCCCCAACTGCCGGCGCCCACCACTCCGATTTTTGCATGTGCGATATCGATCATCAGATAAACATCCTGTTATTCTATTCCACGGTCAAAACCAAACAGATATCGAATATTCCATTTACCCTGATTACTCATCTTCTTCCGATGTATCGTCTTCGTCAGACATATCGTCTTCGTCATCGGATAAATCGTCTTCATCGGACAGATCGTCTTCACCCGCAATCCCATCGTCGTCAGTCAGATCGCCCCCTTCCGCCTGAAAATCATCTTCCGGCATATCGTCTAAATCCGCCAGTCCGTCGACAAGCTCAACTTCTTCCTGTTCCGCCAGCCGGGCCGCGCTGACCAGGCGTTCACCTTTTTCCACGTCAATGAGCTTGACGCCCTGGGTATTCCGACTAATTACGTTAAGCCCGCCGATGGCGATCCGGATGATCTTGCCGGCATTGGTCATCAGCATCACCTCGTGATCGTCGCCGACCACCAGGATCGTAACCACCTGGCCATTTCGTTCACTGGTCTTGATCGTGATCACGCCTTTGCCGCCCCGCTTCTGCACAGGGTACTCGTCAATGGAGGTGCGCTTGCCGTAGCCGTTTTCCGTAGCGGTAAACAGGGTCTCCCCAAGTGTCAGCACTTCCATGCCGACCAGCTTATCTCCTTTCATCAGTCGCATGCCGCGCACCCCCTGTGAGGTGCGGCCGCTGGCACGGATATCGGTGGCATGGAACCGGATCGATTTGCCGAACAGGGAGCAGAGAAACACGTTCTGGGCGCCGTCGCTCAAGCGGGCCGCAATGAGTTCATCGCCTTCCACGAGGTTAATGGCGATGATTCCGCCGGCCCTGGGCCGGGAGAAGGCCATCAGATCGGTCTTTTTAATCAGGCCGTTTCGCGTGGCCATCAGGATATGCATGTCCGGGGTATATTCGGGAACTTCCAGGACGGTGGTCAACCGCTCGTCGGGCAGAAAATTAAGCAGATTGACAATCGCCTTGCCCCTCGATGCCCGGCCGCTCTGGGGGATATCGTAAACCTTGCACCAATAGACCCGCCCCTGGTTGGTGAAGAACATGAACGTATGGTGAGTCGATGCGACGAACAGGTGTTCGACGAAATCCTCCTCCTTGGTCCCCATGCCGGTCTTGCCCTTGCCGCCCCGGTGCTGCTGCTGGTAAAGCGTTACCGGATTGCGTTTGATGTAGCCGCTCTTGGAAATAGTGACGACCATGTCTTCTTCAGCGATCATGTCCTCCATGGTAATTTCCCGGGTTTCGGACACGATTCTGGAGCGCCGGTTGTCACCAAACATTTCCTGAATTTCTGTCAGCTCGTCCCGGATAATGTTCAGGACCAGCCGCTCGCTCGACAGGATTTCCCTAAACCGGGCAATGGACTGAAGGATTTCCACCTGCTCCTGCTTGATCTTGTCGCGTTCCAGTCCGGTCAGGCGCTGCAGGCGCATGTCGAGAATCGCCTGGGCCTGCAATTCGGACAGTTCGAAACGACTCATCAGCCCGGATTTCGCCTCTGCCGGGGATGCCGCCCTGCGGATCAGTGCAACGACCTCGTCAAGGTTGTCCAGAGCTATGGTCAGGCCTTCCAGGATGTGCGCCCGGGCTTCGGCTTTTTTCAGATCGTAGCGGGTGCGCCGGACGATGATTTCCTTGCGGTGAACGATGAAATGCTCGAGGATTTCCTTTAAGCCCATCAACTCGGGACGGCGGTTGACGACCGCCAGGAAGATGATCCCGAAATTATTCTCCAACTGGGTGTGCTTGTAGAGCTTGTTTAAGATAATTTCGGCCATCTGGTCTTTTTTCAGCGCGATGGCCACCCGGATGCCGTCCTTATCGGATTCGTCCCGGACGTACCGGATCCCTTCGATCACCTTATTTTTGGCCAGATCGGCGATTTTTTCGATCAGGTTGGCCTTGTTTACCTGATAGGGAAGTTCCTTGACCACGATGATTTCGGACTGATTTTTTTTATCCTCTTCCATTTCGATCAGGGACCGGATGCGCAACTTGCCCCGACCGGTCCGATAGGCGTCCCGGATCCCCTGGGTGCCATAGATGATGCCGCCGGTCGGAAAATCCGGACCGGGCATGTATTCCATCAACTCGTCCCAGGTCAACTCGCTGTCTTCGATAAGCGCCTTTATGGCCTCGCAGAGTTCGTTGAGGTTGTGCGGCGGGATGTTTGTCGCCATACCCACGGCGATGCCGGACGACCCGTTCAAGAGCAGGGAGGGGATCTTTGAAGGCAGAACGATCGGCTCATCCAGTGTTTCGTCGTAGTTGAGCTGCCAGTCGACGGTTTCCTTGTCGATATCCTCGAGCATCAGATGCGCAAGGCGCGACATCCGGACTTCAGTGTACCGC
>JAGXHH010000112.1 GCA_024636355.1 Desulfobacteraceae bacterium
ATAAGAGACAGCCACAAAAACTGGTACGGCTCCAGCATCAGGCCGTTGCCTTTGGGGAAGGTCTTTCCGGTGATCCGGTCCGTGAACCGGGAGGATGCGGTGGCGAGGGTCAGGGGGTGTGGGGAGAGCTGCTGGGGGAATTCGGAGAAGTTGTTGATGATTACCAGCTTCTGATCGTCGTGTGCCCGGATAAAGCCGAACAGGTGTTTGTTGCCGGTGTCGATGACTTCCATGTGGCCGTTTCGCATTGCCGGCAGCTGTTTGCGCAATTGGATTACTTTGACCAGTTCCGTGTAAAACCGCCATTCCAGGGCATCGGCATCGGTGAGATCTTCCTTGCTCTGCCAGCGCTTGCGGGAGCGGTGGACCCAGCGACTGTCGCTTGCCTTGGCCGGATCGGAAAGGTAGGTGTAATCGTTTAACATGCCCCACTCGTCTCCCAGGTAAATCAGCGGAAAGCCGCCCGCACTCACCATGATGCTGCGCAGCAGGTTGATCCGGCCGACGGCGGCCTCGATCAGGACCGGGTCCTTTAGTTCCAGCGCCAGTTCCAGGCCGGCCAGGGAGGCGAGCGTTCCGGATACCCGCAGATCGCCGGTTTCAGGATTGTACTGGAACGGCATCCCCTTGGAAAACGATCCCGGAAACTGCCCGGTGTAAAATTCGTTTAAAAACCGCCGGTGCCCCTGGGGATCGATTCCCAGCTCCCAGGCGTCGTTATCGTCAAAGGTCCACCCGATATCGTCATGGCAGCGCAGGTAGTTGACCCAGATGCACTGGTCGTTGATGCGGCTGCGTTTGCGCATGGCATGGGCCAGCAGGCTGACCTCCCGGGTGGCGAGCGCCTCCCACAGCAGGGCCATGAGAAGCGGGTTGTAGGAGAGCTGGCATTCTCCGGGATCGATGTACCGGACGACTTCGTCGGGATGGACGATCGCCTCGGATTTAAACAGCAGAGATGGGGTCACGATGCGCGACAGGGCGTTGAACGCCTGGATGATCATGTGCGCTTCGGGGAGATTCTCGCAGGCTGTTCCCATCCGTTTCCAGACAAAGGCCACGGCATCGAGGCGCAGGACCTCGACGCCCCGGTTGGCCAAAAAAAACATTTCCTCGGCCATGGCCCGGAACACGGCCGGATTGGAATAATTCAGGTCCCACTGAAAACTGTTGAACGTGGTCCAGACCCATTTTCCGGTATGCTCGTCATAGGTAAAACTCCCTTTCCGGATATCCGGAAAGATATCCCGCAAATGCCGCTGGTACTGGTCGACCGTACCGCGGTCGTCGAACATCAGGTAATATTCCTGGAAATCGGGGCTTCCCGCCCGGGCGCGCTGGGCCCAGACATGCTCGTCGGAGGTGTGGTTCATCACGAAATCGAGCACCAGGGCGATCCCCTCGTCGTGCAGGATTTTTGCGAGGTTGGTCAACTCTTCCATGGTGCCGATATCCGGGTTGATGGCCCGGTAGTCGCTGACCGCATACCCGCCGTCGCTGTTGCCGTGGGGGACGGTAAACAGCGGCATCAGGTGCAGGTAGGTCAGGCCGAGTTTCTTGAAATACGCGATATGCTCGTGCAGGCCGGCCAGGTTGTCGCTGAACAGGTCGACATACAGGACGCCGCCGATCATCTTTTCGGACTGGAACCACCGCGGGTCATCGTCCCGGATGGCATCGATCGCCCGGAGGTAGGCGGGCCGCTCGGCCCAGGCGTCAACGGCGGTGACCATGATCTGTTCCAGGTGATAGAAAAAATCATACTGCCAGCCGTACAACTGGACCAGGAGCCGGAACAGGCGATCCCAGTGCCGGTTCAGGCGCTCTTCGAAGACGCTCCACAACCGGCGATGCGTTTCATCGTCCCCCAGCCGGGCACGAATCCTCGGGATCAGACGTTCCAGGGATTTTTGGGATTGCCGTGAAATCCAGTCGCCATTGCTCATAAAAACAGATCCAAATTCAAAACGCGCAATCAGGAAACGCTGTAGCGCGCTTTAAGGTAGGGGTTTAATTAATTTTGTACTCCAATCACTCTCCGCGCCGAAAATATCGGACTTCCTGTAAATGTCAAGTGGGAAAACCGGCGGCGGCAGCTTCCGGACAAGCGGTTTCATGCACTGACCCGATAATCAGCGGGGCAAACGTACACTATTTAAAACGTAGAAGTGCATGTCTGGATTCGCAAACGGCTGCGGCAGCGCCAAATGCGGATATCCTCCAATCTGCCCGCAAATCTCTCCTCACTCACCATCTGCTCCGCGCGCCTTCAGCCGTCCCCACCGGCCACACCATGGTGCAGCAGGTGCACCCGGTGCTGATTGTCAGGGAGAAACAGGTGCGAAAAGCGCGTGCGTTCAGGAACTTGCCAAAAGAGACTTGTAAACCGGGATGCGTTTCAGGTGAGGCAGCAGGAGAAGGAAGCAGGCGATGCCGACGGCATTGGCCGCCATATCCAGCAGGCTGAAGTCCCGGTAAGGGATGAAATACTGTGCGATCTCGATAAGAAAACTGTAGGCAAGAACCAATGCACTTTTCGCCGGCAGGCGCCGACCCGTCCGAAAACCGATGTCCAGACTGCCGACCAATAAAAAATAGCCGAAACTATGGTTCAGCTTATCCCAGGAGAAAGTTAAAGACGGGGCGTCCACAACCTTGAACAGGCTCATGCACAATGAGGCGAGGAACAGAAACGCAAAGGCCGTCCTGGCGAGGATTTTAATGAGTCGAACCCGTTCCGGCATCGGCTACCTTCAATCATGGAACTGTTTCAGGTTAGGTTATGGCGTAATAAGGGGAACTACGAGATCTGAATTTACCGGATCGATCTGCTGCGCCAAAAGGGCATGAAGGCGAATAGCGCCTTGCATGCCCTTTTGGGTAAAAATGATCACTTAACAGCAGGCACAACCGCCGCCGCCGCCGCCCCCGCCGCCGGAACCACACTCATGGGTTCCGCAGCCACAGTCATGGGCCTGGGTCGGCTCATCGCTGATGCCTACGATTTCGACCTCGAAGGTCAGGCTCTTTCCGGCCAGCGGATGGTTCAGGTCGACCACCACTTTTTCATCGTCTGCATGGGTAATCTGGGCGGGAATCTGCTCGCCGTCCGGGGTTTGCAGCCCGATGACCTCACCGACTTCAGGCTCCATATCCGGCGGGATTTCATTCCTGGAAAACGTATGCACATGGGTTTCATCCCGGTGGCCGTATGCTGCGTCGGGGTCCAGGGTGAACACCTTTTTTTCGTTCATTTCCATACCGAGCAGGGCGTCTTCGAAGCCCTGCACAACATTACCGCCGCCGATCTGCAATTCCATCGGCTCGCCACCCTCACTGGTGTCGAACACGTCACCGGTATCAAAGGTGCCTGTGTAGGCGACACATACAAATTTTCCATTCTCGACTTTCTGCATGAATAACTCCTTATGTCATGTGTGCATTATAATATTCGGGGATAGTTTTTGCGTTTTCTAACACTATGTACAAATGCAGATAAGTCAAGTCGCTTTTTTCCGGGACCATTTTTCCAAGGCATTGCCGGCCACATAAAATCTTTAGAACCGTGCAGGCATGTCGCTTCTGCAGCGGGCTTTTTCACACGGGAGCAACCGGCTGTGTTGGTTTTTCCATATTTTCTTCTATAAAGATTACGAATTTATCCTTTGCATAGAATACGCAATCATGTTAGTTACCCTTTTTCCTTACAAATTGAAGCGCATTCTAACAACGGGTAGATGATCATGACCATGTTACGCCGATACGCGAGTGAAAAATCGAAAGAGCGGATTGTACAGATTTATGAACTGCGGATGAAGGGATCTCCCCTGCAGGAGATCGCCTCCCGGTTCGATATGAGCCTTCCGAATGTCCAGCAGGCATTCTACAGGGAATGCCGGTTCCGGAAAAAGGCGTTTGACTATCCGTTTGTCGAATTTATCGGCCCCCGGACATTGAGCGTGATCCGCAAATGCCTCGGGGAAGAAATACTTGCCACACCCGATGACCTGCGGACCATGGAAAATGTCCGGGCCTTGATCTGCTGGCCGGGCGTCGGCGCAAAGACGATCAATGACCTGATCAACGGCCTGGTCGCCGCCGGGTATCCCGGATTTGATTACGATCTGATTTACAATAAAATTTTTAAGCCGAGAACCCCGCAGCAGACAACGATTCAGTAAGGCTTAACCCAACGGTTATTTTCCTTTCATTCGCTTGCGCCGCTTTTTTCCCGCTCCTGCTGCCGGAGTACGTACTTCTGGATCTTGCCGGTCGCCGTCTTGGGCAAAACGGTAAACTCGATCTTCTTGGGCGCCTTGAACCGTGCCAGGTGCTGTTTGCAATGCGCAATGATGTCTTCTTCAGTGGTGGTGCTTCCGGCCCTTAACGTGATGAAGGCTTTCGGCACTTCTCCCCATTTCTCGTCTGCGCTGGCCACCACGGCCACTTCCAGGACATCCGGGTGCTTGTAAATGGTGTTTTCCACTTCGACACTGGAGATGTTTTCACCGCCGCTTATGATGATGTCTTTTTCCCGGTCCATGATCTGTATGTAGTTGTTGGGATGCATCACCGCAAGGTCTCCGGTGTGAAACCATCCCCCGCGAAACGCCGTTTCCGTCGCCGCGGGGTCCTTGTAGTACCCGAGCATCACGAGATTGCCCCGCATGACGATTTCGCCGATCGTTTTTCCGTCCCTGGGCACCGGCTTCATGGTCTGCGAGTCGACCACATCCATGTTTTTGGAAACGATATAGGGGACGCCCTGGCGGGATCTCAACTTCGCCTGCTCTTCGGCGGAGAGCTTATCCCATTCGGTATTCCAGGCACAAATGGTGTTGGGGCCGTATACCTCTGTCAATCCGTAGACGTGGGTTATCCGGGCGCCCAGGTTCTCCATCTTTTCGATAATGGAAGGCGACGGCGGAGCGCCGCCGGTGACGATCTTCAGGGGCCGTTCCAGTTTCACCTGGTGATTCTGAGCGTAGTCTGCCATGCCGATCAAAACGATCGGGGCGCCGCACATGTGGGAAACATTTTCCCGTTCAACGAGCTTGAAAATTTCCGCCGGGTCGACTTTTCGCAGGCAGACATGGGTTCCCCCGATCGCGGTCACCCCCCAGGTAAAACACCAGCCGTTGCAATGAAACATCGGCAGGGTCCACAGGTAGACCGAATCATAAGACATGAGCGTTTCCAGCGCGTCATCCAACGCCGTGAGGTAGGCGCCCCGGTGATGGTACATAACCCCTTTCGGCATGCCGGTCGTACCGCTGGTATAATTGATGGTCATCACATCCCGTTCATCGTCTATCTGTTTTTCCACCGGGGCGGTGTCTCCGGTCTGGAGAAACTCTTCATATTCCATGCCGGGAAGGGGCCGTTCCGATGTCTGATCGCAGATGTTGACCCAGGTTTGGACCTTGTCGAGTTGATCCATGGAAGGCTGTACGACGCCGGCAAATTCATTGTCGACGAAAACGACTTTACTGTCCGAATGGTTCAGTATATAGGCAACTTCGCCCTGGCTGAGCCGGATGTTCACACTGACCAGGGCCGCCCCGATGAGCGGAACCGCATGATGGGCTTCTAAAAGGGGCGGGGTATTGGGGCAGATAAAGGCGACCTTGTCCCCTTTGCCGACTCCCGCTTTTTTCAAAGCGCTGGCCAGTTGATTGACCCGATCGTAAAAGTCCTGGTAGCTGTATCGTTTCTCATTGTAGACAACGGCGGTTTTCTCCGGATAAACCCGTACGCTTCGTTCCAGAAAATTAACCGGGGTCTGTACTTCATAATTGACGGATGGATAGTTCATAAATGCCTCCTCTGTGCAGATTTAAAAGTCTTCATATTTGCGCAAACAGCAAAATTAAAACTCATTTATAGGCAAACAACAAAAATCGGTTCACCAATTTAAACAGCGTTTACAACACAAGAGATGTATACTGCACAATTTGAAAGGGGGCAAGCCGATTTTAAACATATCCGTCGGAGCCCGTTTTTTTTGCAGGGTGAACGCAGGGAGGGATACGGTTAAAACGCACTATCGGGAATATCGATGATTTCACGGCCGGTTCGCATGCACGATTCGGCGCGTGCAACGGTCTGTGGAAGCGTCATGTCGGTAAAATAGGTGGACTGGAAGACCTTGCCCCGGAAAAAATCGTTTTTCTTCCCTTTGCCCTGGGACCGGTCCCAGGCAATCCGGGCCATGTCCAACAGCCGCCAGCCCATGACGATATCGCCGTAGCACATGAGCGCGGGATAGGTATAGGAGGCCCACTGGAGCGGGTCCGAACCGAACCGGTCGACCATCGTGGATGTCATTTCGCGGACCTTTTCGAATGCGGCCTCCAGTGCCCTGATCTGAGTCCCGAGCCCCTGGTGATCCCGATGTTTCTCGAAAAAAGAGCCGATTTCCGCAATGAAGGCCTGGTACATTGCCCCGTCGTTCACCCGCATCTTCCGTCCCATGAGGTCCATGGACTGGATGCCGTTTGTGCCTTCATACAGGGCCATGATCCGCGAATCGCGGAGATACTGTTCGACCGGGTAGTCCCTGCAGTAGCCGTACCCGCCCAGGCATTGCATGGCCGTGCTGCAGACGGTGAAGCCGACTTCCGAACAGTATGCCTTGACAATCGGCGTCATGAAATCGACAAGTCCCTGGTAATGGCCGGCGGTTTCCGGGTTGGCGGATCCGTCGGCCAGTTCCGCCCAGTATGCCGCCGTGTAGATCATGGAACGCATGCCGTCGACGTTCGCCTTCATCCACAACAGCATCCGCCGGACGTCCGGGTGGTCGATCAGGGGGACCGAACCGCTTTTCCGCTTGGCCACATCCCTTCCCTGGATCCGCTGCCGGCAGTATTCCAGGGCGGTGAGGTAGGCTGTGCTGCCGAGCGCCATCCCGGATACCCCGGTGTTGATCCGCGCGGCGTTCATCATCTGGAACATGTGGGCCAGCCCCTTGTTGGGCTCGCCGCACAGATACCCGATGCACCTGTCCCTGCCGCCGAAAGCCAACGTCGATGTAGGCGATGCATGCAGGCCGAGCTTTTCCTCGATGCCGGTGCAGACGACGTCGTTGTCTTCCCCGATGCCGCCGTCATCACGCAGCCGGTACTTCGGGACAACAAAAAGGGATATCCCCTTAACGCCCTCGGGCGCCCCATCGATGCGGGCCAGTACCAGGTGCACGATGTTTTCGGTCAGGTCG
>JAGXHH010000113.1 GCA_024636355.1 Desulfobacteraceae bacterium
CTCAACAACGACATGGCAGAAGAGCACGCCGCCATCATCCGGTACCTGGTCCACGGCTACCTGGAAGGCGAAGACACGCCGATCGGCGCCAGCCTGCTTTCGCGGGCCCGGGAGGAAATGTGGCACATGCACTGGCTCGGAATGGCCGTCGGCGGTCTCGGGGGGGAGCCGAACATGGAACCCGCCCCGTACCCCTATGATCCGACCAGCCGGTCCACCATTTTCCAGTCTTACATCAAATATGAAAAAGAACTGGTTCCCCATTATGAAAAAGAAGCCGGAATGGTGGACGATCCCCATATCCGGCGAGTCTTGCTTCGGGAAGCCCTGGAATCCAATTATCATGCACAGAAATTCCAACGCCTGCTCGACAAGCTGACCCCGGAACAGGCACAATCTCTTCCCGGTGCGGAAAACGAACTCCCCGCATCCCTGGTCGACATGCTCCAGGAAAGCGTCACGCTCAAATACCGCCAGATGCTTCAGACCATCCGTGATGCCTGGGTATTGCAGGCGGACGGGGTTCCCGCATGGCAGCGGATGGACTTTTCCATGACCAAGATGAAGCAGCTGGCCCACAGTGCCGAAGAAATCGCGGAAAACGGAATGGACCCAAGGATGGAAACCGGCAGCATCGCAGCCGCAGACAACATGCTCGCGGCTCTGAAAAAGGCTTTGGAAGACGTTCGCCACACCCATGCCTTGCACCTGAAACTTAAGGCCGATGCCGAGGCCCAAAAACACGGCGGACTGATGATCAATCTCGATTTGACCATCAAACAGGAACAGTACGAATCGGAAGAGATCGAAGGCTGGCTGCACGAAAAGAAATGGTAACTATTCAGCTAATATTTTCAGATTCTGGTTATCCGGTTCGCTCCAGTGATGGGCAATCCTAACCTTTTTGGCGCCTCTGCAGATCGGATATCCTCTCGCAGAGGCGCTGGGAGCGCAGAGAAACTCTCCGCGTCCTCAGCGGCTCTGCGAGAGAAATCTTTAACTGGAGTTTTCCGGATAACCCGATTTCAGATTTTGCGAAACACCAATCCGTGCACGTGCACGAGCACGTGTACGTTCACGTTCACGAAAAACCGGGACAGCATTTGCCATTGATTTTAGGATGTGCTGACGAAGGAAGCGCATCGGCTGTGTATCAAACCGTTTAACAACAATCTCCATCAATATCTCCTGCAGAAAACACGATCATTTCTATCGAGTTCCGTCATAAATTCATCTTCCTATTTCCCCGACTTTGACCCCGCTCCATAGTCTTTCATATCGATTTCCGTTTTTATGTGCCATTTCCACCATCCGCCTTTCTCTTTTTTCTTTGAAGCGGAGTTATACAAGACGATATTCCTATTTACTGGTTAGCTCTTAGGGAGGCCATGGCATATAATTGTATGAAAGACGATTACCGGTTCCGGGACTTGACTTTACCCGATGATCATTCTAAAGATTTCATTCAAAATATGAATTTTTTCTTTTAAACAGTTTCCATATTAACAAACACAGTGCACTCAAAACAGAAAGAAGGAGAGTCAAACATGGCACAACTCATTTCAGATCGCAGGGACGTCGATTTTGTCCTGCATGAGCAGATGCAGGTGGGGAATCTGGCCAAGCATGAAAAATTCGCCGAATTTACCAAGAAAACCGTCGACATGATTGTATCCGAGGCCCGGAACCTGGCCATCAAGGAGATCCTGCCGACCATGAAGGAAAGCGATGAGGTGGGATGCTCACTTGAAAACGGCATCGTCAAGGTTCCCGAGTCGTTTCACCGGATCAACCAGCTCTACAACGACGGCGAATGGCTCGGCATGATCGATGAACCCGAATGGGGCGGCCAGGGAATGCCGAAAACCGTATCCCTTGCGGCCGAGGAATATTTCATCGGGGCGAACTCCGCGTTCATGCTCTACCATGGCCTTTCCCACGGGGCGGCCAACCTGATCAAGACATTCGGCACGGAGCAGCAGAAGAAAATTTACCTGGAAAAAATCTTTACCGGCAAATGGTCCGGCACCATGCTGCTCACGGAACCCGAAGCCGGTTCCGATGTCGGAGCCCTGCAGACAAAGGCCGTGAAAAATGACGACGGCACCTACTCAATTTCCGGGACCAAGATCTTTATTTCCGGCGGAGAGCAGGACATGGTTGAAAATATCGCCCATCCGGTACTTGCGCGGATTGAAGGTGCGCCTGCCGGAACGAGGGGGATTTCGCTGTTCCTGGTGCCGAAATACCGGGTCAATGATGACGGCAGCCTGGGCGAATTCAACGATGTGGTCTGCACCGGCATAGAAGAAAAAATGGGACTTCATGGCAATGCGACCTGCACCCTTACCCTGGGGAGCAAGAACAACTGCATCGGCACCCTGCTCGGCGAAGAAAACAAGGGCATGAGCGCCATGTTCCTGATGATGAACGAAGCGCGCCAGCTGGTCGGTCTCCAGGGTTTTGGCGTGGCCACCGCTTCCTATTGCCATTCGGTCAATTACGCCCGTGAACGCGTCCAGGGCAAGCACCTGCTCGCCGGAAAGGATCCGGACGCCCAATCCGTTCCGATCATCCAGCACCCGGATGTCCGACGGCAGCTCATGACCATGAAGGCCTATGTCGACGGCATGCGGAGCCTGATATACTACGGCGGCATGGCCCATGACCTGGAACATCTGGCCGAAACCGCGGAAGAAAAAGAAAAATACGTCGACCGGACCGCTATTCTCACCCCGATCATCAAGGGATACATCACGGACAAGGCCCTGGAGGTCACAAGTCACGGCATCCAGATCTACGGCGGCTACGGGTACACCAAGGAATACCCGGTCGAACAACTGATGCGCGACAGCCGCATCTTCCAGATCTACGAAGGAACCAACGGCATCCAGGCCATGGACCTGCTGGGGCGCAAACTCGGCATGAAAAAGGGGAAACCCTTCATGGATTATCTGGAAGAAATGCGCAAAACCCTCGAGGAGGCCCGCAAAACCGAGGGGCTTGAAACCCTGTGCCCCCGATTTGAAACGGCCGTCAACCGCCTGGCGGAAACCGCCCTGTCGCTGGGCAAGGCCGCCGCATCCGATAAGGTGCTCAACGCCTTCGCTTTTGCCCATCCGTTTTTGGAAGCCACTGGCGATGTCACGATGGCCTGGATGCTTCTGTGGCGGGCAACAATTGCCGCAAAAAACCTGAAAAAACTCACCGGAAGCATGGATATGAAGGCCCTCCAGGAAAAAGCGGCCAAACACAAGGATACCGCTTATTACCTCGGCGTCTGTAAAACAGCTGAATTTTTTATCATGAGCCTCATGCCGGCCACCATGGGCAAATTCGATGCCATTGCCGAGGCCAACGGCGCGGCAATCGACATTCCCGAAATCGCATTCGGTTCATAAACACAAATTCGAGTCAGCAAATTGCAGGAATTGAAAAGCCTTAACTGAATAATTGCAGGGCGGTCCCGGTGACCGCCCTGCAATTGCCCCACCTCAAGTGTTAAAATCAATTTCATCTACATTCCGACTGTTTACTGTCGTACACCTATGTTTCCATAAACATTTTTTACCCTTGACAACCCTAGCCGCCTTCTTTATACAATATATGCTACTTAATTATATTCATATACACATCATAATGATATAGAATCCAGAGATCGTTTCATCCTTTCGATTCAGTTATGACTCAATATTCTTACTTTACTACGGATACATAGTACCTATGTCGAATCAGGAAAATCTGCCGGTGCGCCTCAAGGGAGTCGGCGACAGCCTATGGGTGACAATCGATCCGACCCTGCCTGCAGAGCAACTGAAAAAGGAGCTTGCACGTCCATTCGAACGCCTCCGGCATCTGGCAGTAAATGCCCGGGTCATTTTAGACCCCGGGGAAGCCCCCGCCGGCGACGGGCTCATCGAAGAACTGGGACAATTTTTGAAGGACCAGTACCAGGTCGGCCAGGTATCACCTCCGGCCCGGGAGAAACCGACACCCGATGTCCATCGGGCGCGCTCCAAAGATGCGGGAAACGGGTGGCATTACCATCGCAGTGAGGCCCTGATTCTGTCCGGGCGGGTACGCTCCGGGCAAAAGATCCAGGCCAAGAAGCACCTGATCATCATGGGGGATTTAAACCCCGGAGCCGAGGCGATCGCCGGCGGCGACATCATTGTTCTGGGAAGCCTGCTTGGAACTGCGATCGCCGGACAACCCGACAATGAAGACGCTATTATCATGGCGCTCGATTTCCGGCCGACCCAGGTCCAGATCGGCGGACTGGTTGCCGCCGGAACGCCGGCATCGGGTGGCAATTCACCCGAGTTTGCACGTATCGACAACAATGCGATCGTGGTCATGGACTATATAAAGGCCAATCCGTTCAAGCGCCTGGCCTGGCCGGAAGTGCGATAACCGTCATTTTTCAGTTCTGCATTCGACAAGAAAAAATGACCCATCAAAATTTATGTTTCTCTTATGAGGTGTAAACGTGGACGGTAAAATAATCGTGGTCACATCCGGAAAAGGCGGGGTCGGCAAAACGACGGTTACCGCCTCCATCGGCGCAGCCCTTGCCCTGCAGGGCAAACGCGTTGCCGTCATCGATATGGATATCGGACTCCGGAACCTGGATGTGGTGATGGGACTGGAAAACCGGATTGTCTTCAACGTGGTCGATGTCATCCAGGGCCGGTGCAAGCTCAAGCAGGCGATGATAAAAGACCGGCGCATTGACAACCTCTTTCTCCTGCCGGCTTCCCAGAGCGACGATAAAAACGTGATCAAACCCGAAAACATGACCTGGCTCTGCAACAAGCTCCGGAAAGAATTCGATTTTACGTTTCTCGACTGTCCGGCGGGGATTGAACAGGGATTCAAAAATGCAATTGAAGCCGCGGATGAAGCGGTCGTCGTCTGCATGCCCGAGGTTTCTTCCATCCGGGACGCCGACCGGGTTATCGGCCTGCTCTATTCCCGCTCCATTACCCCGAAGCTTATCGTCAACCGGATCATTCCCAAAATGGTCGCACGAGGGGACATGCTCAGTCACAAAGACGTGGTCGAGGTCCTTTCCATTGATCTGCTGGGATTGGTAGAGATGGATGAAGCCGTTGTGATTTCTTCGAATACCGGCACCCCGATCGTCATGCAGAAGGAGTCCAAAGCCGGCATGGCATTTAACCGCATCGCCATGCGCCTTGATGGCCATCCGGACCTGCCGATCGAAGACCCCTTGGCCCAGAAATCGATCTGGAAGAAACTCGGCATCAAGATGGGCCGGAAAAAAGGAGCGGCCTGATGATAATGTTTAATACACTGCTCAAAAAACTGATGCACCGGGCCGACGACAGCAAGGATGTCGCCAAAAAACGGCTGAAGTTCGCCCTGGTTTACGATAAACTTGAAATTAAAGATGACATGCTTGAAGATCTGCAGAAAGACCTCATAGAGGTCATTTCCAGATACTTTGAAATAGACAGGAGTCAGTTGTTGCTGGACATCGAACGTGGCGAGGGGAGCTCCGCCCTGATCTTGAACACCCCGATTCTTTCCGCCCGGCACAAAAACGCCCCGCAAAGGGTCCCTGCCAACCGATAGCCTGAAGTTTACAGCTCCTTGTTCACCTGCTCGTAAAGGTCGTTTCCGATGGCCAGGCCGAGGTCAATGAACTGGGGACCATACGCCTTTCCCGTCGGGGTACGGAAGGTCGATCGGATTCTGGAAAGAAAGGCCATGCCCCGGGGATAATGCTCGAGGAACTGATCCACCGAAATTCCTAAAAAAGAAACCATCCCCCAGATCGTGCGGGTGAAATTTTCCGGCCCCCACCGGAACTTGTCGCCGTCATAGAGGCTGTCGGAAAGCAGGGAACCGGCGTCAGTGGCACTTTGGTTGTTTTCTCCGAATGCCTCGTGATTCCGGATTGCCAGGCAGATGTCGGCCACATCGTCTTCTGAGAATTTATAATCGCACAAAATTTCCCGTGCCGCTATGGCTCCGGCTTCGGCATGTTTTTTGGCTTTACGCCGAATATCGTGCAGGAGTCCGGCACATTGGGCCAGCCGGAGCCGGTCGATCAGGTAAGTTTCGGGAATCTTCAGCCGCCCACCCTCAATCAGGGTCAATGCGCCGGCATCGAGCGCCACTTCCCGGACATGGTCTATGCCATGACCGTAATCGTCCTCTATCGTACCGGCCACATACTCGTAGATACTGCCGATAGCGGAATCCGTGTTGAAAAATCGCTGAGACCGTTCGATTTCTTCCGCAAAATCCGCATAAAAATCAGGCGGCGGATACTTCCCGGCGATCCGGATTGCTTCCTGCTGCAACCTTTTGTAAATTTCCTTCATCTGTTTATGCACTTTCCCCATTCGCTATACCGAAAAGTGCCGCGGAATTGCCACCCAGGAGCTTTTCGCGGCCCGCATCCGATATCCCGGAAGCCTCGATTTCCTTGTAATACCGGGATGGCATAATCAGCGGGTAATCCGAGCCGAAAAGGATCTTTTCCTCACCGGCAAGCGCCATGGAAACGCGATAAATATCCGGCTCATACAGAAAAGGCGAGGCCGCCGTGTCGAAATAGACATTTGCCAGCACCTGCCGAACCTCTTTTTTCAGCAGGGCATAGAAAAACAGCCCGCCCCCCCAATGGGCGAGGATAATCTTGCTGTCCGGATAGGTCTTGACCATTTCGTAAATCTGGATGAGGGTGTTGTCGGTTTTTCCCGGATACGCATGGCCCACCGGTTCATTGGTATGAATCAATACCGGCAGGTTTTTTTCCCGGCAAAGCCGCATAATCGGTTCAAGCGCCTTTACCGCTTCAGGCGTTATGCCCCCGGGCTGATAAAAAGCGATTTCCCCCACGCCGGAAGCCCCTCGTTCCAGACACCGACCGACTTCCTGCTCCGCTGCGGGATCAAACGGATTGACGCAGCACAATCCGATTAACCGGTCCGGATACCCGGCAACGGCTTCCAGGATGTAATCGTTATGATGGCGGATATTTTCAGGATTGAGCCAGGGGAAACCGCAGACCACGGACATATCGACTCCATGGGCATCCATGGTTTCAACCATTGCCTTAACCCCGATCATCCGGGCCTTGGGATCTCCATATAGCAACGCAAAGGCCGGTTCATCGGCAAAATATCGATCCCGACTGTCCCGGATCCGCTTGGGGAATAAATGGGTATGCACATCTATTATCATCGAATCTCCTTTTCAGGCACGAGAGGGGGGCGCATTTCATCTTGACGCTGTTCATTATGATACAATATAGTGTGCCAATCAACGATAATTCTGTCGAGATTCGATCTGTCACTCACCATTAACAGTGATCGGAAACGGTATGAGTATGGGCAAACTATTTTCTCATTTTGAGGAACCGGGAAGAGTCAATACCCAGCAAACCCTTGAACTGGCGCATGACCGGGGCAGGGAACTGGGGCTCAATGAAGTGGTGATCGCATCCTCCACCGGAGAAACCGCCTACAAGGCTCTCGAAATTTTCAAAGGTTTCAAGATCATCGCCGTGACGTACCATTGCGGATTCAAAGAACCCTTCCAGAGGTCACTGAAGGATGATGTACGAAAGGATCTGGAGGAAGAAGGCGTCCGGGTTGTGGAAGCCACCCATGCCCTTTCCGGGGTTGAACGCTCAATTGCCAAAAAATACACCGGCAGCTATCCGGTACTCATCATTGCCGACACCCTGCGCCTGTTGGGTCAGGGAACCAAGGTGGCCGTCGAGATCACCGTCATGGCCGCTGACGGCGGGGTCCTATCCGGAAACGACATCATCGCCGTCGGTGGGACGGGCCGGGGAGCCGATACCGCGCTGGTTGTCAAACCGGCCCACATGTCGAACTTCTTCGATCTCAAGATAAGAGAAACGATCTGCAAGCCCCGCGCCTTTTAGGCATGACCCGGAAGACCTTATATTTCAACTGAAATAGAACCAATGAAATCCATGCTTCCCGAACGCCACGTGGTGCTGGTCAGTCCGGAAATCCATTGGAATACCGGCAATATCGGCCGCAG
>JAGXHH010000012.1 GCA_024636355.1 Desulfobacteraceae bacterium
GCTGCCCGGCATGCAGGCCGCTTTTGTCGATATCGGGTTAAACCAGGCGGCATTTATTTATGTCGATGACGTCATTAACGGACGGACGGGCAGCCAGGAGTTTTACCTGAGAAGTGATGCGGAAGAGTCCGAGGATGTCGATGCCGAAGCGGCGGCTGCCAACGGCCATGTCGATCATGTGGCCGATCAGGCGCCGGACAAAATTCCGATTGAGAAATTGATCCGGGATGGCCAGGAGATACTTGTCCAGGTGGCCCGCTCGCCCATCGGCAGCAAAGGCGCACGACTGACCACGTATATCTCGCTGCCCGGCCGGTTCCTGGTGCTGATGCCCACCGTGGACCACATCGGTATTTCCCGCCGCATCAACGATGAAGCGGAGCGCACCCGACTCAAGGAACTCGTGGAATCGGTGCGCACCCAGCCGTATGGATTCATCGTACGCACTGCCGGCGACGGCGTCGGCGCGGAAACCCTTGCCAAGGAAATGGAATTTCTAAGCAACCTATGGGACGATATACAGGCGCAGTACAAAACCGCTCCGGCCCCGTATCTTCTGCACCAGGAACTCACCGTGACCTTAAGGAGCGTACGGGACCTGCTGGCCCACGAAGCCGACAAAGTAACGATTGATTCGCCGTCGGTCCACAAGTCGGTGGTCGCCTTTATCGCCAAATTCATGCCCCGCCTGAAAGAATCGGTGATCCTTTATTCAGACGATGAGCCGATATTCGATGCCTACAACCTGGAAGTCGATATTCAGCGGGCCCTGAAAAAGAAGGTCTGGCTCAAATGCGGGGGCTACATTGTAATTGAAATCACAGAGGCGCTGGTGGCCATCGATGTCAATACGGGACGCTATGTGGGCAAACGCAATTTCGAGGAAACCGTCTTGCGGACCAACCTCGAAGCGGTAAAGGAAATCGCATATCAGATCCGCCTTAGAAATCTCGGCGGTATCATTATTTTAGACTTTATCGATATGGAGGCCAAGGCGGATCAGGAAAAAGTCTATAATTCGCTCAGAGACGCCCTGAAAAAAGACAAGGCGAAAACCAATGTGCTGCCCATGTCCGATATGGGATTGATACAGATGACCCGCAAACGCGTGGTCCGCTCGCTGCCCCGCATGTTGTATGAACCCTGCTTTTACTGTGAAGGCGAGGCAATGCTGCTGTCCCGGCAGAGCATCTGCTACAACATTTTCCGGCAGATCCTCCGGCAGTCCCGCGATGCCGAAGGCAGCCGGGTGAACCTTCGGGTCAACCCGGTCATTGCCGATCTGCTGCTAGGCGAAGAAAGCGGCCTGATCTCCTCGCTCGAATCCCAGACACGGCAGCAGATCGGGATTTACCCGATTGCCGAGTACCATCTCGAACAATATGAAATCATAGAGGTCCGCGGCGAATAAGCGATGACTTTTTAACCATGTCATCATTTGAATCTTGACAAAAATGTTTATTATAGTTAACAAACAACGCTTTAACCTTTCATTTCCGGCATCCGGTAAAACAGCGGACGCCTAATAGAAAACCAGCAAGGAACTGCCATGAAACGGACATACCAGCCCAGCAAGGTCAAACGCGCAAGAAAACATGGATTTTTAAAACGCATGTCCACCAAAGAAGGAAGACGCGTGCTTAAGCGACGTCGTGCCAAGGGCCGCAAACGGCTGACCGTTTAGTGCGGAAGAAGGCTAAGTTTTCGGGTTGAAACAGGATATGCCGAAAGTCTGCGCAAATCAAACCGGATAAGCGCTTAAGTGATCGGATCGGGATTAAAAAAAACAGATAAACTGTTGAAGCGGTCTGAATTCGTCGCCCTTTCCAGAAAAGGGCGAAGTGTATCGGACCGCTATTTTATCGTAGCATTTCGGCCAAATAGCCTTGATAGGCCCCGGCTGGGCATCACGGTGACCAAAAAGACCGGCAACGCGGTGATCCGCAACCGAATCAAGCGGGTCGTTAGAGAATTCTACAGGCTGAACCGACAGCGGATCAACGGCCAATGGGATATCAATGTCATCGCCAAAAAGGCGGCGGTGGGAGTTCCTTCGGTCCGGGCGCATGAATCCTTGTGCGCCCTGGTGGATCAGATCAGAGGTGTAACCTGATTAAATATCTGTTATTATTCATTATAAGATTATATCAGATCCTGATTTCACCCGTGTTAGGCCCCCGGTGCCGGTTTTATCCCACGTGCTCAGCCTATGCATTTGAATCGGTTCGCCGGTACGGGGCCCTTCGCGGCGGCATTCTCGCAGCAAAGCGGATTTTAAAGTGCCATCCGTTTCACCCGGGCGGCATCGATCCGGTACCATAACCTGCTTATCTTTGCAGCAGCCGAGTCTCTTAACGGGTCGCGCGCGATCGTTTGGTGAAAAAGGAAATCCGCTGTTGCCGAAACCGACAGAGCGGGCTATGGAAACGGTCGGAAGCAATTTTTCCGGTGCAATAGCGGGTGGCATCTGTCTGGCCTCGTTGGAACGGTTTTTTGAACAGATCGCGGGCAGCGCCCCCTTTTCAGGTGGCCCTGCTCGAAAAGCTGAGCGTTTTGCTGCCGTAATCCCATACACGCCCTTTCATTTTTTCTGCGCCAGCCTTTATCCGCCATCAGAAGGTAAATCCGGGGGAAGTCCGGGATTTGTCCCGGGCGGCATATCCGATAGTCCGCGCACCCGTTTCAGCCTCATAAAAATCATTGTGATTACGTTCGAATCCAGGAGTTGTCAATGGAACATGTTCGATTGATTGTAGCGATTGTACTGTCATTACTTGTGTTTGTAGCCTGGGACCTGCTGTTTGACGTTCAGCCGCCGGTTCCCCCGGCGAAATCGCCGACGGAGACGGCAGAACGTCAACCCGCTCCGGCAGATCCCGATGCCCGCAAGCGCCTGCCGCAGCAGACGGTAAATATTCCGGCAACCACTTTCAAGTCGATCACAGTCGATACCGGGCTGTATCGGGCGCAAATCTCTGAAAAGGGCGCCGCCCTGCAACGGTTTATGTTGAAGGATTACAAAGAAACATCCGGCTCCGATGCGCCTCAGAAGGAACTGATTCCGGAAGAAAACCGAATCGGAACCGCCCTTGTCGGCCTTGGCGGCAATCCGGATGCTTTTGCCAATGCGGTCTATACAACCAATTACAGCGGCGATACCCTCCAGGTCCGCACGGAACCCCAAGCCCTTTCCTTTTTCTGGACATCCCCGAAGGGGCTGGTCCTTGAAAAACGCTACGTGTTTTACCCCGACAGTTACAAGATCGACATGCGGGTCACCGTAACCAACCAGTCCGATCAGCCGGTCGATCCGGAACTCACCGTCTCCATGATCAACCCGCCCCCGGAAGGCGGGTCCTATTCGTTTCACGGCCCGTCTGTTTACATCGATCAGAGTCTCGAGGAAATCGATGTCGGCGATATTGAGGACCAGGGGGTATACAGTGGTGTGATCCAATGGGCGGCCCTCGTGGACCAGTACTTTCTGACGGCCCTGGTACCCGGGCAGCCGTTGCAGACCAGCGTCGAGCTGAAGGTTGACCCCGGAGACAACCTGCTGCATGTCGTCTTTGAACAGCCTTCCGCAACACTTTCGCCCAATCAGCAACAGCAGTATGATTTCTCCCTGTATATGGGACCAAAGCGGATGTCCGTCTTAAGCACGTTCGGCAATAATCTGGAAAAGGCGGTTGATTTCGGCTTTTTCGATATCATCGCCAAGCCGTGCCTCTGGCTGATGAACGCAATTCACGACAACGTGATTGCCAATTACGGGGTGGCCATTATGCTGCTGACCCTGCTGTTTAAGATTATCTTCTGGCCGCTTGGCAATAAAAGTTACAAATCGATGGCGGAGATGAAAAAGCTGCAGCCGTTGATGACCGACATCCGGAAGCGTTATAAAGATGACAAGAAGAAAATGAACGAAGAAGTCATGGGCCTGTACCGGACCTACAAGGTCAATCCCATGAGCGGGTGTTTGCCGATGATCGTCCAGATTCCGGTATTTATCGCTTTTTACCGGATGCTCTATGGGGCCATCGAACTTCGCCACACCCCTTTCCTCCTGTGGATCAACGATCTGTCCGCACCGGACCGGCTCTTTGATTTCGGGATAACCATCCCGTTTATGGCGCCGCCTTTCGGCATACCGGTCCTGACCATCATCATGGGGGCCACCATGTTTATTCAGCAGAAGCTGTCTCCTCCGCCGGGAGATCCGGCCCAGGCCAAATTCATGATGATGATGCCCCTGATCTTTACCGTTATCTTTATCAACTTTCCGTCGGGTCTGGTCCTCTATTGGCTGGTGAACAACGTGGTATCCATCGGCCAGCAATATTACGTAACCCGGAAAACTGTCTGATTTGGAGGCGATGATTGATGAATGCGTTTATCGATTTTGAAGATAAAACCGTAGAAAAAGCCATTGATAAAGCATGTGCAAAATTAAAGATCTCAAAAGCCCAATTGCGTTATGACATCATTTCCCATGGCTCCAGCGGCATCTTTGGATTGGTGGGAACTAAAAAAGCGCTGATCCGGGTCAACCTGCCGGAACCCGCACCCGGGACCGCATCACCTGCCGGCAGCAGGGGGGGCAAGCCCGACCGGAAAGCCGAGACAGCTGCTGTTTCCGCCCTGGTCGACGAAGCCTTCGGCCGCGTCGAGAAAAAAGAGGAGACTCTCGCCCCGCCCGCGCCACCGGCGGCATCCCAGCCGATCAGAGGAGCTGAAAAGGCCGTAGAAGCGGACAAGACCGAAGAAGCCGAAACCGCCATTGAAACGGAGGAGGCCGCGGAAGCCGAAGAGGTCGCAGAAGCTGAGGAATCCGTTCCGGAACACCGGCCGGAGCCGATCGACCCCGCCAAACGGCAGGAACTGGCCGTCTGGGTAACCGGGTTTCTCAAGCAGGTCAATGACCTGATTTCCCCGGAAGCCTCGGTTTCGGTTATCGAAGACAATGAGGTGACCCGGTTTGAGATCAAGGGAGGAGATGCCGCCCGGCTGATTGGAAAACGGGGTCAGACCTTGGAGGCCGTACAGTATCTGGTGGAAAAGGCGGTCATCAAGCAGTTCGGAACACTTCTGCCCGTGGAAATCGATGTGGAAGGGTATCTGGACAAGCGACGGGCCGATCTGACCGCCCTGGCAGAGCGCCTGGCCCAGAAGGCCGAGCAGACCGGCAAGCCGATGGTCATCAACCGGATCAATGCCCAGGACCGCCGCATCGTTCACCTGAGTTTAAAGGAAAACCGCAATGTGCGGACCCAGAGCGTCGGAAACGGGGATTATCGGAAACTGCTGATTCTGCCGAAGAAAAAAGCCGGAAGTAAAAAGAGCAAGAACAAAACCAAAACCGATGCATGATCTGAAAACTACGGGTTCGACCATTGCCGCTATTTCAACCCCGACCGGGTTCGGCGGCATTGGCATCATCAAAATTTCGGGGCCCGACGCCCTGCAGGTCACGAGCGAAATCTTTCGTTCGGGGCCTTTTGAAACCACACTTCCGGACCCGCTGTCAGGACCGGAACAGTTGGGCTCCTGGCGATTGCATTACGGACACGTGATCGATCCGGAAGCCGGCCGATCCATCGACGAAGTCGTCCTTGCGGTAATGCGGGCGCCGGCAACTTACACTCGGGAAGATGTCGTCGAAATCCAGGCGCATGCCGGCCCGGCGGTACTAAAAGCGATTATGGGGCTGCTGACCGCCAGGGGGGTTCGCCTGGCCGAACCGGGCGAATTCACCCGGCGGGCGTTTTTAAACGGCCGGATCGATCTGACCCAGGCAGAAGCCGTCATCGATATGATTAATGCCCGGACCGAGGCCGCCATGGAAATGGCGATGGCCC
>JAGXHH010000114.1 GCA_024636355.1 Desulfobacteraceae bacterium
CGATGCCGATGTCGATGGGGCTGGCGAACGAATTAAACGGCGCGACCGCATTGGAAACGTTTCGCACCGCGTCCGCGCACAAGCTGCCCAGGCCGGTCACCTCGAAAGCGGAAAGTTGCAGGTCGAAGCTCGTGCTGGAAATCGGATCGCCCAACTGCGGCAGTCCGGCGGCTGTGAGCGATGCGTTGATTCCGGCATGATACGATTCCACCATCGCCTGTATGCCCGGATTTCCCGGCACGGTGTCGTCGGCTTCTAACAGGTTCAACTCATATCCCACCACCCGGTTCAGGTCCGGGCTGTAGATCACATCGAGCCGGCTCAAAAATTCGCCGTATTCGCCGGGGGAAAAGATGATGGTCTTGGACGCCCCGGCCACGACGGCCGCGTGGGTGGCCGTATGGAAATGGCCGGAAGCGATGATGTTGATGCCACTGACATTCCGGGCCAGGTCCGCATCGTCTCCGTACCCGCTGTTTTCCACACCGCCGTGGGACAGGACCACCACCAGGTCGACCCCGTCATTGTTCCGCAGATCGTTTACGCAGTTCTGGATGAAATCGAAATCATGATTAAAGGTAACCGGAGGGGCCACGGGGGCCTTTGAATCCGAATCCGGCCCCACCAGCCCGAGGATCCCGATTTTTACGCCGTTGGGCAGGGTCATAACCTTCTTATTTGCGATCACACCTTCCGGAAGGTAATCAAGGGCCGAACCGTTGGATACCATATTGGATGCCACGATCGGCACCGAAACCCCGTTTGCCAGCCCGTTGCCCAGAAGTAGCGCCAGCCCCTGCGGCCCCCAGTCGAATTCATGGTTGCCGAGGGTGACCGCATCGTATCCCATGGCCTTGAAGAACTGGAGAATGATCGGATTGTCGGCAGCAAGGTCATAGGCGGTTCCCATGAAGAAATCTCCTGAATCGAACAGGAGGGAGGGAATATTTGCCGCTGCCTGCTGCTGCCGGACCATGCCGATCAGGGTGGCCAACCGGGCAAATCCCCCCCGGATTCCGTCGTCGCCCAGGGCAAGCGGAGTGTAATCTATAAACGGCCCATAGCCGCTGGCGTGGTTGTGCACGTCTGAGGTCTGCAGGATGGTGAATTGCAAATGATCCTCGCCAGGCAGGATGACCTTTATCGTATCGGTTCCTGTAAACGTGCCACCGCCGGTCAGTTCGCCCGAAATTGTCAGGGTCTGGTCGCCAAGGAACAGATGAGACTGCAAGACCTGGCGGTCAGACTTTACCATCAGATCGGGGATGCCGTCCACATCATAGTCGCCGACTTTCGACCACTTTGGTTCGGCTGCGATTTCGTTTCCGTTCACCCGCAGAACTACCGTTTCGGCATCGATATCGGCAACATCAAACAGTTCGGGAAGTTCAATGTAGACGGTGACCAGATCACCCCTTGATTTCAGGTTGAGATTTCCTGGATTCACATCCACAACGGAAGCGATCACCCCATCTGATGCCTGTGCGAAATGCCCTCCGGTAAAGAGCGCGAAAAATACCGTAAAGAAAACCAGTGTCGTAATACTTTTTTTCATAAACACCCTCCATTTGCGGATCTCCATGATCCGCCCTCATGCGGTTAACGATAGAAGCTGAAACGTGTCGAAAGAATTACAACCGGTCTGGATTCGCCGGAACGGTTCGGGTTTGTGAAAAGGCGTGTTTCGAAAAAAGGCGTGGATGAGATTGATGATTCGTAGTTCATCAATGCACACATACTAAAATCGATAACGGCAAAAAGATTATTGTCAAAAAAAAAAATCGGTTAATCTTTCGGACAATTGAATTTGGGGAGGTTTGGGGGAATGATATTTACTTCGAAGGATTCTATACGACTTTCAGCTCGTGTTTTTCTTCATGATCTTCATGGTAACCTTGAGATCGGAATGGAGAACAAATTTTAAACTGCAAAAAATCATGAGGATTTAAACCATGTCGGGATGTGAATCCCGACCTACGATTACAGCGCCTTGACTCAAACCCGCCCGGGTCATTCCCCGGAATCAAGTCCCTGCCCTAAAAACGATAAAGCGTTGAATCAAGCGGATTTCAACATTGCAATGCCGGCCCAGGCGTTTTCGACCTGTGTGCGCAGGTGCACTACCCGATCCGAGGCATAGGCGGCAAGCAGGCCCGGCAGTTCGTGCTCCCTGAAGCCGGAAAGGATCAGCAGCGCCTGGGGAGCTGCCAGTTCCAGGATCTGGTCGCGCAGGGCCGTGAGGGTGGGATAACGCAGGTTGGCCAGGATAAGGGAAAACGAGCCGGATAGTAAATTCAGGTCCGCAACGAGGATCTGCACCCGGTTGCCCAGCTCGTTTAACCGGGCGTTTTCAGCCGCCTCCACCCGGGCGCAGGCATCCAGATCGGTGCCGACCGCTTTTCCGAACCCCATCCGGCAAGCCCCGATCGCCAGCACGCCCGAGCCGGTGCCGATATCGAGCGCCCTGGCATTTGTTACATCGCCCAAGAAGTTCTGCTCGCCGATGCTCCACGACATTAATTGAAGCGCCAGGCGGGTGGTGGCATGATCGCCCATCCCGAAGGCCGCACCCGGTGCAATGCGGATCCAGACCTGCCCCGGAGCGGGCTGGCAGGCCGCATCGGCCGGCGCCAGGATCACGCCGCCGCCCACGTCGACCGGTCGCCTGTAGGATATTTCCAGAAAGCTGTGCCCCAGCAGATGCGTGTAAACAAGGCGGTTTTCCTCAAGTAACGCCTTGATCGACCGACGAACCAGTTTAACGGGAATGTTGTATTGCGCCGAAAGGGTACGTGCAAGATCGATGGGCGTATACCTGCGCAACGCCTGCCGGATATGCGACACGATGAGATCTTTCAGGCCGCTTTCAGATGGGGGCTGCTTTGTCATATCATTTCTTCTGCTCGATAATGGCCGTAAACCGGCGTGTTCGTCCCTGCCGGAAACTTTGCAAGGGGGTAAACAATTCAGCGCAATCCCGCTTTCAAAAAAGATCCTTTCGGCACCAACCGGGTCTCCGGAATTTAGATCCGTTTCGTGCGTAACACCAGATGTTTTTTATCCGGCTTTCTTACATTTCAGTTTTTCGTGCTTATTATGTCAAGGCTGCACGTAACTTATTCCTTAAATGGAGAGAAATTATGACCAGTAATCAATTAATCGGTATCGGTTATGAAACCACCACAAAAGGTCAATTCTGGTGGCTGACCATTTACAAATCGATGAATGGAGATTTTGACAACATCATGCACTTCATCAACGATTATTATGAAGAAAGAAAAGTATCCCAGCCAGACCGACAGGTATCTCGATAGTGTTTGACCCGATTTGACCACATCTTTGCCCTTCGATTCAATCCAGAAAAAAAGCAAAAAAAGGGGTGGTCCCACTCTGGGGGCCACCCCTGACAGATCGTTGAAAACGGTTTCCGCCATTTTCTTTAATTTGGTTATCGGGAAAGCTCCAGTTGGGTTCATTTTAGTTCGCAATTCACAATTAGTTATTCACAATTCATTATTGATTCAGACAATTAAAACGAAGGAAAATTGTGAATTGTAAATTGTTAATGGTGAATAGTGAATTACTGGAGCGAACCCGATAAATAAATTCTTTAATCTGGTTATCCGGATCGCTCCAGTGATGGGCAATCCTAAACTTCTTGGTGCCAAGGAGATCAAATATCCTCTCGCAGAGGGCGCTGGGAGCGCAGAGAAACTCTCCGCGTCCTCAGCGGCTCTGCGAGAGAAATCATTAACTGGAGTTTTCCGGATAACCAGATTCTTTAATTCTCAATACAATTCGCAATTGATTCGGATAATTAAATCGAAGGCAAATTGTGAATAGTGAATTGCGAATTGCCATTTTTTAATGATCTAAAACAAAACCAAACATTCACAGGAGTGAAGCAGGCCTGATCCATTTGGCGCCGCCAAAAGGAATCAGGCCTTTTTATTTCGAGAATGTGCACGATCTTTTCTTTAGTACGTGTCTTCAATCAAGCCCCATGCTTTCCCCTATAAAAAGGTGCATGATTTCTCGCTCAGAAAACTTTCACAGGTGAATTTTCAGATTCCCCAGGAACCAAATGGGAGCGAATTAATGTACAGAATTTGCCAAACTCTTTTTTCGATTTAATATATTTCTATTATTTTTTTGCTCAAAACCGACTGCCTGATGTGGCATGGCGAATCCGAAATCCTCAAGGGATTGCGGAGTTTCCTTTGACCTGAACCTCCTGCGGAAATTTCGAAATGAAACGTCGCAGAAGCAGAAGAACCCAAGCTCCGAAGACTCCCCCTGCGTCATCAACAAAACGTGCTTTTTTTTCTTTTCTGTCAACCAATGCCGGATTTCTGACGGTACTGGTAATACTGGCGATAGCGCCCGGAAAGCTTTGCGCCATCGAATTGATGGGCGACCAGAGCGTGCTGACGACCAAGGGGTATTTCCGGATGGGACTCGGCGCCAGCGAGGACGGCAAAACCCAGGCGAAATTCATCGCCCCCGGCGCCCAGTCCAAGTACCGGCTCGGCAATGAACCGGACACCAACATTGAAATCGAGTTCGATTACCGCTGGTACGTGGAAAAGGCGGAAACCTACACGGACGCATCCAAATTCACCGAGTTTGTGTTCATGCTCGACACCTATGCGGAGCATGGAAACGAAAGCGATCTGGAAATGGACAACGTCGCCAAGGCCTACATCTATTTTGCCAACCTGATCGGCGACGGCATCGACGTCTGGGCAGGCCGCCGGCGATACTACCGGAAGGACATCCATTTAAACGATCATTTCTGGCTCAATCCGGGCCAGGGTTCCCATGCCGGGGTCGGAATCGAGGGCATGCGGCTGGGTCCGGGAATCCTGCGGGTCGCCCTGTTCCGGTTTGAAGACGAAGATGTCCCGGGATTAGGCCCCTTTGAGGAGGATACCGGGCTGTTAAACAGTGAAATCCTCGACCTGCGGGTAACCGATATTGTTTCAAATAAAAACGGCTCCTTGAGCCTGTGGGGGCAGCTTGCGCGGCGCGAGGACAACAACGATCTGGGGTTTGATACGGAAAACGGGTATTCCGTCGGCTTCTGGCACACACAGGGCCAATTGTTTAACAGTGAATCGCAAAACCGGTTTGCCGTCACGTTCCGCAAAGGCGCCGCCGTGGTCCAGGGAACGTTTAACGGCCGTCCGGTCCGGGAAAATTTCGATTCCGGCTACGATCTGGACGACTCGTATGCATGGGAAGTCAACAACGACCTGCTGATCGAACCCGGCGGCCCGATTTCCATGCAGTGGGGTGTCGTCATCCGCCAGGAAAAACGGGGCGTCACTCCCGAGGGCGGATCGGGCGATACCGTCATGTGGTACAGCACCGGCGTCCGCCCGATCTTCTTTTTGACCGATCATGTCAATATTGCCTGGGAAAACGGGATCGACTACGTGGACAACGAACCGCTTGACGTATCCGGATATCTGTTCAAATCGACGGTGGCGCTCCAGATCGCACCGAGCAGCGAGTACTTCAGCAGACCGGTATTCCGGATATTTACGACCGGAGCCTGGTGGAGCGACGATTTCGTCGGACTCGTCGGAAATTCGCCGGGTACCGCCCCCTACGGGAATGACGATCACGGCTGGACCGTTGGGGCACAGGTGGATACGTGGTGGGAATGAGGAAGGGCAAGGGTTCAAGGTTCAAGGTTTAGGGTTTAGGGTTTAGGTCGGGGTTTCTGTGAGTTTTCGAGTGCCGGGAACTGGAGGTCGGGTTTCCAACCCGACGCTGGGGTTTAGACATTTGCCCCAAGGGCGGGGGCGATTCGTGAATCGCCCCTACGGATAACCATTGTACAACGGCGTAAAATGGCGTTGTCAAAATCGTTAAATCCGATGGAGATTTTCTATTCTCGGCCTCACAATGTAGGGGCGATTCACGAATCGCCCCTGGTCAATACAATTTCTGGATGCAGGGGGGAGGACCCCGATGGAAACTCTTCTTTCGAAAATCGACTGGGCGATCATCGCCGCCTATTTCGTCCTTGTTTTCGGGACCGCCTACTGGGCAACGTCCCGTGAGAAAGACACCCGCAAGACCTCGGCCGGATATTTCCTGGCGGGCCGCAACGTCGGATGGTTCATCATAGGGGCGTCACTGTTTGCCTCCAATATCGGCTCCGAGCATCTTGTCGGCCTGGCGGGCACGGGGGCGGACAGCGGGGTCGCCGTGGGGCAGTTTGAAATCCTTGCCTCGCTGATCCTGGTGATCCTCGGCTGGGTCTTTGTCCCCTTCTACGTCAAGAGCGGCGTCTTCACGATGCCCGAATTCCTTGAAAGGCGCTATTCGCCGGCTTCCCGCTGGTATCTCGCCATCATATCGGTCATCGGCTACGTACTGACAAAAATTTCGGTCACCATCGCCGCCGGGGGGATCGTTTTCGTCAGCCTCATGGGAATCGATTTCTGGACCGGCGCCCTCATTGTGGTGGTGGCAACGGGCATTTACACGGTATTCGGGGGGTTGCGGGCGGTCCTCTACACCGACCTGATCCAGATGTTCGTGCTGGTGGGCGGCTCCTGTCTCTTATACACATCT
>JAGXHH010000002.1 GCA_024636355.1 Desulfobacteraceae bacterium
GCCCCATCGCAGAAGGGCGATTCGTGAATCGACCCTACATTGTGAGACCGAGAATAGAATATCTCCTATTTTCATCGGACGGACAACGTTACCCAATATTGCCTCTTTGGTGTCATGCAATGGATTGATTGGTTTTGACGATTTCGGCAACGCCGTTGTACAATGGTTATCCGTAGGGGCGATTCACGAATCGCCCCGCCCTTGGGGCAAATGTCTAAACCCCGCGTCGGGTTGGAAACCCGACCTACGGTTCCCGGCATCATGAAACCGTTCCCGAAAGCAAACCCGCATTGGGCACTTTAAACTAAAAATAAGCATGGGAGCCGCACTTGAAAAAAAAGAGGGGTAAAACGGCTTCGAAGAACCCCCCCAGCAATTCCCGGTGACGTCGAAAGTCTGTAGGAGCGGGCCATGCCCGCGATGGCGGATGCATTTTCGCGGGCATGGCCCGCTCCTACGTGGTCAGGCGTTAATCTCAGACACATTTCACGAGAATTGCTGCGAAGAACCGTTTTACCCTGTTGATTCAATCAATTCATGAATCGAAGAATCGGGTCGAATCCAACCAGGGCGGGTTTGAAACCCACCCCTAAGCCAATTCAATGCCGGTCACGTTTATAGGGAATACCGAGCTTTTCCATTCTCTTCCGGAGGGTGTTCGGGTGGATGTCGAGAAGTTCGGCAGCCCCGCCGGGTCCGTTGATCTTCCCCCCGGAAATCTCTACGGCCCTGCGGATATGTCGGGCATTTACTTCCTCAAGAGATAGTATCCGTTCGTCCGGGCCGGCATCTGCCGGCTGGTTTTCCGGCCGACGGGCTTCCCCTCTTAAACCATTGAACCGCAGCGGCCCAAGAGGATTCCGGATCAGCGCCCGCTCCACGATATTTTCCAACTCCCGCACATTGCCCGGCCACTCGTAGGCGCAGAGCCGTTCGAGAGCGCCATCGGAAAGACTGGGTTTTTCGCCGAGCTTGAGATCAACCGATTTGTTCTCGATGAAATGATGAACCAGGGCCGGGATGTCCTCCTTGCGCTGGCGCAACGGCGGAATATGGATCGGAAAGACGTTGATCCGAAACCACAGGTCTTCCCGGAACCGGCCGTTTCGGACCATTTCCTCGAGGTTCCGGTTGGTGGCCGAAACAATGCGCACATCGACGGAAATCGGTTCGGTGCCGCCCACTCTTTCGATGATTCGGTCCTGGAAGACATGCAGCAGCCGGACCTGGGCCTGGAGCGGGAGTTCCCCGATTTCATCGAGAAAGATCGTTCCCTTGTCCGCCCGCTCGAACCGCCCCTTTTTCCGGGACACCGCCCCGGTGAACGCCCCTTTTTCATGACCGAAGAGTTCGCTGTCGAAAAGCGATTCCGTTATGGCCCCGCAATTGACGTTGACCAGCGGGCCGTTTTTCCGTTCCGACGCATAATGAATCGCATTGGCGATCAACCCCTTGCCGACGCCGGTTTCGCCCAGCAGCAGGACCGGGCTGTCGAGCTTGGCCACCTGCCGGACCATATTCATGACATTGCGGAGCCCGAATTCCGCGCCGATGATTTCGGACCGGGCCAGATCCCGGATCTGGCCGCGCAGATACCGGTTGTCGTCCATCAGAATATCCTTGAGGCGAACGAGTTCCTGGTGCTGCAGGGCATTGGTCATGGCAATGGCAAACGGCTCATGAAGCAGCAGCAATCGCTCTGCATGGGATGGGTCGTAACGGCCTTCACCGGCGGTCCGGACCAGCAGCAATCCGACCCGACGCCCTTCCATTTCCAGGCGCATGGAAATCAGGGACATATCGAGTCCCAGGCCGTATATTCCGGCGGCTTCGCTGATCTGTGGATGCTGAGCCGGGTGGTTGATGATCTTGATATCGTCCATTTCCGCCCAGATCGCCGACCACTTTTCACGGCTTTTCTCCGGCATCGGTGAAACCGGGCTGAAGTGGTTGCCCGGGTGGCGTTTAACCCCGGCGATACGGTGAAAGACGTTTAGCCCCGGTTCATAAAGAAACAGCCCGATTTCATCAACCGGCATGTTTTTCTTCAGGAATTCAAACGTTTGCTCAAGGGCCGTTTCAATATTCAGGCTGCCGCAGATGCGCATGGTCGCCTGACGAAAAAATTCGTTCTTGTCGCCCCCCCTCATCATCATTGATCTCCTCTCTTTTTGAAACGGCCGGAAAGCTGTCCGAGCATTTACACCATGGCGTAATTTCAATTCAATTTACCCCATAGGATAACACCGATTACACCATAGGGGAAACGGTTTATACTACTTTTCTTAAGTCACCGAATTTTAATCAAATAAAATTTTGGCACGGTTTGCGCATTACATGATCAGACCAATGCTTTTCTCTCGCAAAGACGCAAAGAACGCCAAGGTAAGTGTATAAAAAAAATTCTTTTTCTTTGCGGCCTTGGCGTCTTGGCGAGAAAAAAAAATACTTTTTAGGGCCTTATCAAAATTCTAACAAATCAAATAAAAGGATGACGAAATGAAAAACGAAATATTATTGCTTGCGGCGATTCTTTCGATTGCTGTCGGGGTGAGCGGCTGCGCCACCACGATGACAATGATGAGCCCGGTGACATCCGAAGTGGTAGTCGCAGAAAAGCGGCTCGGCGCGTTTGAAAAATACGATTACGCGTACCAGGTCAAGGACAACAGCATCCTCCTGACCCGGACCCCCATGTGCAATGAAATGGCCAGATCGGTCCGGGTCGACCGGAAGCGCACAATCGGCTACGGTCCCGCCATGATAGAAATGGCGTTCTTCGGCATGGGCCTTTTAGATATCGCCAGTGCCAGTGCGGTATCGGAAGCCAGCCGGAAAGTCTTCCCGCTGGCCGAATACGACACCGGCAACCTGCTGACCTGCGGTGAACCGGAACCGGCCGCCGGTGAAGTGCTCGTCATAGAAAGCAAAAAGCTGAATGCCGATCGCCTGGTCGTCACGGACGAACACGGCCGAATCGACCTGGAAAGCGTCATTGGCCGGACCCGGAATTCGATTCCCCTGACCATCCGCCTGGCATCCGACGAGTCGCTGGCATTTACCTGCCTTTACCGGGCGCCGTCAGATCAGCTCAGAGGACCCGACCTGGCGTATCTGGTTCGTTCCAGAGATTGACAACTAATTTAACCACAGAGAACACAGCGCGGTCATTGCCCGCAACCAAACAATATCAATCCACAGAGACACTGCGAACAGTAGTTTGAATACATGAAGATCATGAAGAACATGAAGGTTTAAAATTAAAAAATACCCCTTCATGGATCTTCATGAAACCTTCATGTACTTCATGTTGAAAATTCTTGTTCTAAAAACAGGAAACGCGCAGTTAGTAGGAAAGAGAACTGCGCTTTTATTTAAATCGACTTATCTCTGTGACCTCTGTGCTCTCTGTGGTTATTTTTTTTATTTTACACTTTCATCAATCTCACCAGGGAGACGGCCATGACAAAAAACCGCATCTGCGAACTTTTGAATATCCAGTACCCGATCATCCAGGCCCCCATGAACTGGGTCAGCGGCGCGGCCCTGGTGGCTGCGGTGTCAAACGCCGGGGGCCTTGGCACCCTCGGGCCGAATTCCGGTGCGGATAAAATCGTCGAAGACGTGGAGATCACCGGCGAGCGGATGCGCGAGCAAATTAGAAAAGTCCGCACCTTTACCGACAAACCGTTTGCGGTCAACATCGTCATCGGTTTTGGCGACGCCATGAAATACTCGGAAAAAATCACCCGGGTGGTAATCGAGGAAAAGGTGCCGGCGGCCATCGTTTCCGTCGGTCGCCCCGACATCTACACCGGGCGGCTCAAATCGGCCGGCACAAAGGTGCTCCATGCCGTCTCCACAGCTCGACATGCAAAAAAGGCCGAGGCCTCGGGAGTCGATGCGGTCATCTGCGAAGGTTACGAGTCGGGCGGGCATAAGGGATTGACCGAGTTGACCACCTTTACCCTCACCCCGATGGTGGCCGACGCGGTCAAGATTCCCGTGGTCACCGGCGGCGGCATCGGAGACGCCAGGGGAGTGCTGGCTGCCATGGCCCTTGGTGCCGACGGCATCTACATGGGCTCGCGCTTCATGGTCACCCGGGAATCGGAAAGCCACGAGAACGTCAAAAAGGCCATTGTCCAGGCCGAAAACGCCTGCACGGTCTCCGTCAACAAAGGATTCATGATCGCCCGGGACCTGAAAAACCGGTTCACGGAAGAATTCCGTCAAATGCATAAATCCGGCGCCTCACCGGAAGAGCTCACAAAATATCATGCCGCCCACTCCCAATACCATTCCCAACACCTGGGCGAAGCCGAAACGGCTGAAATCTGCTGCGGCCAGGTGGCCGGATTAATCGACGATATTCCCGAAGCCCGAAAAATAATCGAATCGATCGCAAACACGATTCAAAAGCGCTTTGAAGAAATGAAAAACAGGATGAAAGGCTTTCCGGTTTAATTGACTGCCGCTGCAAGTCTAAGGCGGCCCGGTTGATCGCCCGGCTGGAAACGAACGATTTTTTTTCAGCGGCAAAACCAACCCCGGCAATATTTACAAAACCTGAATCATATCCCTCCATTTTTAATTTTTCTTCTTTCCAGTCACTTCCATCATGATTACTTTCGAAGCATAACATACAGTTCCAACCGGCTCAGGTCCAGCATGCTGAACTTGACATCAGGCATTCAGTCCCTGCCTGAAATACAAAAAAGAAAAAAGAGGTGAGGCAATGAATGAACACAGAGAGCTGACAGCGGTGTTCGACACGGTGTCAAAAGTGTCCTGGGGAGCGGTAATTGCAGGAACAACGATCACAATCGTGGTTGCAGTAATGCTTGAGCTCCTGGGTCTGGCAATCGGCCTTTTCAGTCTCGATATCGCCACGGAGCAGAATCCGGTGAGTGGTTACGGAATTGGAGCAATGATCTGGTGGTTACTGAGCTGGCTCGTTGCGCTATTTGCAGGCGGATGGGTAACGGCCAGATTCGCAGGACTTCAGCGGGTATTTGACGGAGCGCTACACGGTCTTGTCACCTGGTCCCTGGCTACAATACTATCCTTTGTCCTTCTGACGAGTGTACTTGGAACCGTCGTTGGTGGAGCCTTCGGCGTGGTGACGAGTGTATTTCAGGCTACGCAGCAGGTGGTATCAATGGTCGTTCCGGCTGTGGGAAATATTATGAAGAATCAGAATGCAGTTGAGACCGTAGTACAGGAAGCACAGCAGATGATCCAAACAGTCAGGCAGCAGGGAGGGGACGATGCGGTAAATGAGCTGACCTCCGCCATCCGGGAGATTTTCAGTGACGCTCAGATCAATCAGCAGGAGCAGCAGCGTATTGTAAACCTTCTGGTAAAGTACACTGATATGGGCCGACAGGACGCTCAGAAAATGGTCAGCCAGTGGCAGAACACCTATCAGCAGGCACGGGAGCAGATACAGAGTATCGCCGGAGATGTGAATCTCGAGCAGAGAGCGGAACAACTTGCTGATACTCTTGCAGCCGCCGCACTGTGGTCTTTCATCGGCATGCTCCTTGGAGCGCTTGCGGCCGGACTTGGCGGAGCGACCGGCAGGGTGAAGGGAAATGTAAGGGTATAGATGCTTTTTCCATAGCCCCCGTTCCTGTCTATCTCGTCCCTCCCGGAAGGGCGATTCGTGAATCGCCCCTACATCGTTAGGCCGAGAATAGAACACCACCATTTCCCATCGGATACCTGGATGCTGTTTTCCTGTTCGTTGCGGACAACGTTTTTCCAATACATTTTCGTTAATCCAATCGGCAATGCCATGTTACGCCGATGTACAATGCTTATTCGTAGGGGCGATTCACGAATCGCCCCCGCCCCTGGGGCAAATGCCTAACCCCAGCATCGGTTTCTTCAATCAGCCATTTGAACTGCCGGGCAAAAAAGGACAACGATGCTTTTCCGAAGATTTTTTTTCAGCCTGATCCTTCTTTTTTCCCTTCACCCGAACCTCGCATCAGCGGTTGAAATCCTGCACCACAACCTGCGGATCACCCTGCAGCCGGCAAAACATCATATCTCGGCAACAGACCGCATCACCCTTCCCGCCGACCGGCCCGACGAACTTATGTTCCGGCTCCATGCCGGGCTTGAACCGTTCTCCCCGACTCCCGGCGTCGGGATCGAAAAAGTCGAAGAAGATGACTCTTCCGTTTTTTATCGCGTGCGGCTGCCGGACGGCTCCCGTTATTTCACCATTCGCTACGAGGGGCGCATCTTCCATGAGCTGACCGCATCCTCAATGGAATATACGGCCCGGGGAATGCAGCAGACCACGGGACAGATCTCGGATACCGGCGTCTACCTGGACGGCGGCTCTTTGTGGTATCCCGATTTCGACATGAAATTTCTCACGTTTGATCTGCAGGTGGAGTTGCCCGAAGGATGGAAGGCGGTCAGCCAGGGGAGTCGGAAGCGAGACAACGCGGATGCGGTCACCTGGTCGATCGACAAACCCCAGGACCAGATTTTTCTGGTGGCCGGACGGTTCACGGAATACTCCCGCAAGAACGGCCGGGTGTCGGCAATGGTGTTTCTGCGCAACCCGGAGCCGGAACTGGCCGAACGGTATCTGTCCGCTACCGACCGCTACATCGCCATGTACGAAAAACTGATCGGCCCCTATCCTTACGCCAAGTTCGCCCTGGTCGAAAATTTCTGGGAAACCGGCTACGGCATGCCGTCGTTTACCCTCATGGGCCCCCGGGTCATTCGCTTCCCGTTCATTATTCATTCTTCCTATCCCCACGAGATCCCGCACAACTGGTGGGGCAACTCGGTCTATCCGGTCTACCGGGCCGGCAACTGGGCCGAAGGATTGACGGCGTACCTGTCCGATCACCTGCTGAAGGCGCAGCGCGGCGAAGCGGCCGACTACCGGCAAACCGTCTTGCAGAAATACACCGACTATGTTTCCAAGGAAAAAGATTTCCCGCTCACCGGGTTCACCTCCAGGCACAACCCGGCAACCGAAGCGATCGGCTACGGAAAAGCCATGATGTTCTTCCACATGCTGCGACGCGAATTCGGAGACACTACGTTCCGGAAAGCCCTCCAGGCATTCTATCGCCGCCACCGGTTCGATTATGCCGCCTTCGCCGACCTGCAGGAAACGTTTGAATCGGTATCCGGCATGGACCTGTCCACGGAGTTCCGGCAGTGGATCACCCGGCCCGGCGCCCCGGAACTGGTCATCAAAAACGCGACCAACCGAAAAGGTAACGGGCGGCACGTGCTCACCGCCACCCTGGCGCAGCTTCAGGATGGCCCGCCTTATTCGCTGACGATACCGGTGGCCGTTACCCTGGAGGGCGAAGAAGCGGCAAAAGAAATCGACATTACGCTGGATCAGCGCGAACAGCAGATCCGGTTGACGTTTTCCTGTCTCTTA
>JAGXHH010000115.1 GCA_024636355.1 Desulfobacteraceae bacterium
CGCTTTTGAGGTGCCGGTTTAAAAAGCGGGCCATACCCGCTGTCCTCATAATAAGCACTTCGGCAATGATCGGAACCCCGAACGTATTGGTCCGGGACAGAAACTTATCAAAGCGTTCTACATCAAAAATCGGCGTGGTCAGGAAATATCCGGCGCCCATCTTGGTCATCTCTTCCATTTCCCGGAGTTCCAGGTCCGGCACGTTTTTGCCCCAGTTCGACTCGACTCCCGATCCGAGGAGAAATTCGGCCTTGGCTGGAATCGTTCCGCCTTCGACCGTTCGCCCCTCCCGGACGTGTTCGAGTACCGACTGCAGTTTTCCCGCATCGACATGGAAGAACATCATTTCCTGGAGACTGTCGCCGGTAATTCGGTAATCTTCGGTGAAAACGAGCAGGTTTTCGATTCCGGCCTCATGGGCGGCGACGAGGACCTTGTGCAGCTGGAGCCGGTTTTTATCCCGGGTCGTGGTCTGATAAATCGATTCGAAACGGTTTTCCTTCAATACTTTGCAGGTACCGATGGTATCGCCGACAATTCCTTCGAATTCGGTTTCGGAAAACGATACCCCGTCAACCCGGCCCCTGATCAGGCTGAGGCTCTTGAGCAGATCGTCGGATTCGGCCTCGATCGGCGCCTGGATTTCCGTGGTGACGGCAAACTGTTTTTTGCTCAGTGCTTCTTTGAGTTTCATCTGGCCTCCTCGCGGTTTGGATTGCCGGTCGGTTTAATCCTTGAGCCCGAGCTGCCGGGCCACTTCTTCTTTTAACTGGGCCAGGGGCAGCGGTTTGGAAAAACAGGCATCGGCACCGTAGGCTTTCATCTGGTTGAATTTTTCCTCGTCCAGATACGCGGACAAGACGATGATCCTTGTGTCCGCGATGTCAGGGGTCGACTTGATTTTCTTGCACACATCATACCCCCTGATATCGGGCATCATGATGTCAAGGATCAACAGGTGCGGTTTGAAGTGGTTGACCTGGATGCCGGCCTCAAACCCGTCGGCCGCGGAAATGACCTCATAATCGTGTTCATCCTCTTCGAGGGCCTGGACGATACTTTCCACAATGATCGGGTCATCGTCGACCACCAGGATTTTTTTCCGGTTGCCCTCAATTTTGGCTTCCGGAATCGGCATGCCCTGGCGGCTCATGAAGGCTTCGAGATCCTTGAGGTTGATCCGGCGGTGCCCGCCGGGAGTCCGGTAGGCCTTAATATGGCCGGCATCGATCCAGTTGATGATGGTTTTGGAAGAAACAGAGCAGTACTGGCTGGCTTTGAAAACTGTAAAGACGTCATCCATGAAGGGGCCTCCGTTGAAAGAGAAGGTTGGCTTTTTAGTTATTATAGTAATTGCAGAATTGGGGTTGTGTCAAGAAAAAAATGGCACCATTCGATTTTTAATTTAATAACCCGATATAATGTCAATTTTTTTAATTCAGAGCGAGCATGTGGTTTGAAATGATATAGGAATTATAATTATTATAGTTATTATAGTTTATATTTCCAAATGTAGCAAAAGCCACTGTTCATGGAGGTTGCCGAAGAGGACCGATCGGCAAGGTAAGATAAAATCAGGCTTTAGGGATGGAAGAAATGAACGGATCACGCAGGGGCGGACCTGCGTGTCCGCCCGAGTCGCCGGAAGAATGTGGCAATCTGGTTGTGAATTGCGAATGGCAAATTGTATTCTGAATTGAAAAAGGCAGACAGCAGGATCAATCCTGCTGCCGGCAGGCGGGAAGAATAATGGTAAACGTGGTGCCTTCGCCGTGTTTCGTGCGGACTTTGATATCGCCGCCGTGATCCTTGATGAAACCGTAGCAGACCGAAAGGCCCAGGCCGACGCCTTTGACGCTGGTTTTCGTGGTAAAGAAGCTGTCGAAGATCCGGTTGACATTTTCCTCTTTTATCCCGTGGCCGGTATCGGAGATGTCGATGCGGACCTCGTTGTCCTGCTGGTATGTCCGGAAGGTGAGGGTACCGCCTTCGGCCATGGCATCCCTGGCATTTGAAATCATGTTGAGAATGACCTGGCGCATCTGATTCTTGGAAACATAGACCGGGTCGATGTTTTCGGCAAGTTCGGTCACCACCTTGATGCTGTACTCCTGGAGCTGCTTTTCGTGCAGGATCAGCATCTCTTCTATGATGGTGTTGAAGTCGGCTGCGATTTTCTCTTCCTGGTCCGGGCGGGAAAAAGAGAGCATTTTTTTCAGCATGTCGGCGAGCCGGACGGTTTCGGAAAGCGACATGTCCAGCAGTTTGCGCCGCTTGTTTTCCGGCGGGATTTCGGTTTTCAGCAGCTCGAGCGTATTCATGATGCCATAGAGCGGATTGTTGAGTTCATGGGCGACCTGGGAGGTGAGTTTTCCCATGGCGGCAAGCTTTTCGGATTGCAGGAGCTGCTCCTGGGTGGTGTGAAGGGTGCGCTCCATTTTGATCCGCTCGGTCATGTCCACAAAGGAGCCAACCGTGGCCACTTCGTTGCCGGCATCATCATAAATCATGGCGGCAGAAAGGGTCCCGTCAATCGTTACACCGTCTCTCCGGACATAAAGCATGGGGTAGGACCGCAGCATGCCGACGCCCCCATGCTCGGGGCTGCGGATCATTTTCATCAATTTGTATGCCAGTCCTTCAGGGTAGACGCGGGTGATGTGCATTTTGCCGATGGTTTCCTCGGCCGGGTATCCCAGCGTTTTTTCGGCCGCCCGGTTCCACTCGATGATGTTGCCTTTCAGGTCCGCTGCCATGATGGGATTCGGCGAACTCTGGATAATCTTGTTCATGAAATCGTGGGCTTCCTTGAGTTTGCGTTCCATCCGGAACCGTTCGCTTTGATCCACATTCAGCCCTTCATAGCCGAGGACGTTGCCCTGGTGGTCGTACCGGACATGACTGGTGAGCAAAATCGTGATCGGGGCGCCGTCTTTGCGTTTGAATTCAACTTCGTAATCCCGGATCTGGCCGTCTCGCTCGATCAGCCTTTGAAATTTGCGGCGATCTTCGGGCCGCACGTACAGATCGGTAGAGATGTCGATGTTTAAAAATTCTTCCTTGCTGTCGTATCCGAGCATATCGAGCAATGCCTGGTTGCAGTCTATGAATTTTCCTTCCTTGCTGCTGATATAGACGCCGACACCGACATGTTCAAACAGGTTGCGGTATTTTTCCTCCGACGCCCGTAATTGGGATTCCTGCTGTTTTTGTTCGGTAATATCTCTGAAAATCGCAAGTTTTAGGGTATCTTCTGTTCGCTGCAGGGGCAGTTCCGTCATGGCAAATGTCTTATCGACCTTAGGGAGATAGCGTTCCCCGTAAAACCGTTTTCCCTCAAAGATTTCCCGGGCCCGGCACCATGGGCACAAGCTGGTCTGGTTGTTAATCACTTCATAGCATTTTTTGCCGGTCCCATCGCCGAACAGTTCGATCATCCGGCCATTCATGTATTCCACATTATAATCCGTATCGATGACGTAAATGCCGTCTTCAATCGTTTCCAGTATGGCGGTGGGCATCCAGTTTTTCTTTTCCATCGGATACCTCTTTTATCGGTTTGGGGATTCGGATTTTTTTCTGTCAACATATTGAATATACGCATTTGTAAATAAAATCAATTTGCTTATCCGATTCGCTCCATTGACGGGCAATCCTAAACTTTTTGGTGCCAAGGAGATTGAATATCCTCTCGCAGAGAGCGCTGGGAGCGCAGAGGAACTCTCCGCGTCCTCTGCGGCTCTGCGAGAGAAATCATTAACTGGAGTTTTCCGGATAACCAGAAAATCAATTTTTACAGGGTTCGCGTTTTTGACAGTTCACGGGCTCGCCAAAACTATTTGCAATTATAAAGTAACACTGTTACCGTAACGTTTAAGACAAACAAAACAATGCGTTCACCCGGAATCAGAAATGCCGAAAGCCCAGCGCAGTACTGAAGAAATCGAGGCCGTAAAGGAGCAGATGCTCGATCATGCTCTGGAGCTGATCGCCGATGGCGGCTACAAGGGCTTTACCATGCGAAAGCTCAGCGCCCGCCTGGGGATCGCCGCTAAAACCATCTATAACTATTACCGCAATAAGGATGAAATCTATCTGGTCATCCTGACCCGGGGATTTGCCCGTCTTCACGACAAGTGCGTTTCGGCCGGCCGTTCCGGGCAACACCCCATTGACCGGGTCGCTGCCATAAGCCGTGCGTTTGTCGATTTCGGACTGGAGCAATCCAACCTCTATAATCTCATGTTCACCTGGCATGTCCCCAAATTCAATGATTATGTCGGAACCCCGATGGAACCGGTCGCCCGGGTGGAGCTCGATGCCGCACTGAAGGTCTCAACCCTGTTTGTCGAGGCGATTAAGGACTGTGCCGGGGCCACGCCGATGTCCGACGGGCAAGTCCGTTTCTTTATGATTCAGTTATGGACGCAGGGGCACGGTTACATAGCCGGAATCAATAACCACCTGCTCGATTATATGCACGAAGCACCGCGAGAATTAAAAGACCAGCTGGTGGATTCCATGATGAAGCATTTCCGGTCGGACCTGACGGAATGACCCGGGCGGGGGCGATTCGTGAATCGCCCCTACGAATGACCATCAACGCCCTCACGTTGTAGGGGCGATTCACGAATCGCCCTTCCGGGACGGGTAGAATGTCCAAACTCCAGCGCCTGACTTAACGGAAGGCATATTGGAATTAGGGAGTATCCATGCAGAAACCGTTGCTGCTCGAAATTAAGGGGAATTCACTCGATGACGGCCCGGGGATCCGTTCGGTGGTCTTTTTCAAGGGATGTCCGCTTTCCTGCACCTGGTGCCACAATCCGGAAAGCAAAACAATTGGTGCCGAAATCGGATTTGAAGCCGGGGAATGCGTGGGGTGCAATACCTGCATGAATCTGTGTCCGGAAGGCGCGCTGTGCCGCGACCATCCGTTTTTCGTCGACCGGAGCTTGTGCAACCTTTGCTTTGCCTGCACGGAGGCGTGCCCCGCGGGTGCGCTCCGGCGCATCGGCAAACCCGCGGAAATCGAAACGATCGTCGCTGATGTACTTCGTGACAAGCCGTTTTTCGATACCTCGGGTGGCGGGGTGACCCTGTCGGGCGGTGAGCCGACCCTGTTTATGGAATATTGCGGCCAATTGGCGCAATCGCTCAAGGAAAAGGGCATCCGGATCCTTCTGGAGACCTGCGGGCTGTTTGATTTCACCAAATTTGAAACGCTGCTCTACCCGTTTCTCGATGCGATCTATTTCGATATCAAGCTGATCGATCCAGCAGCCCATACCCGGTACTGCGGCGTGTCCAACGGGCGCATCCTGGAAAATTTCAAAGAACTCCATATCCGTGCACAAAACGGCGGCGTTCCGGTTCTCCCCCGGACCCCCCTGATTCCCGGGATCACGGATACGGAAGAAAATATCCGCGCCATCGCCGACTTCCTGGTCTCCTGCGGCGCCACCGAAGCCCGCCTGCTGCCTTACCACCCCTTGTGGCAGGAAAAGAACCGAACCATCGGCATCGCAGCAAAGGAAGGACATTCGGCCATGAACAACTGGCTGGAGAATCGAACGCTCGAAGCCTGCCGAACCATATTGCTGCAGGCCGGGATTAATCTGTAATGGTTAAGTTTTGAACCGTGAACTTGCGTCGAGCAGGGCGGACACGCAGGTCCGCCCCTACGAGTGCTTACGCCCTTAACTTTGAACCTTGAACCTTGAACTTTGAACCTTGAACTTCTGAACCTTGCGTCGAGCAGGGCGGACACACAGGTCCGCCCCTACCCTTGAACCTTGAACCTTGAACCTTGAACCTTGAACCTTGAACCTTAAACCTTGGAGGTGCGCCATGTTATTTAAAACAGATCCTGCCGCCCCGATTGAAATGGTGAAATCCAACGGCAAAACGCTTACCCATCTGCTGATCAAAACATTGCTGTGCACCGTTGCCGTCAATTTCAACCTGCGTCCCGGGTTGAAGAAATTCCTGAAATCCGATGAGGGGTGGTTTGATTTTACGGTGGGGATTCGCACGGAAAATCAATCCGTAGCGGCCGCCATCCGGTTCCGGGACGGCAAGGTTCGGGTTCTGACTGACATCCCGGACAATTCGGAGATTATCCTGATCTTCGCCTCCGATGCGGCGGTCCGCAAGCTGCTTTCCGCCACCCCCACCGAACAGGTCTTCATGCTCATGAAGAGCGAATTCCGGACCCTGGGCAACCAGTCGTACATGAACCTGTTCTTCTTCTACCTGTCGCTGCTGCTTCACAAGAAACAGAAAAAGCTGATGCGACAGGAACGTATCGGTGAGGAAAAAGCGCTCCGGGAAACGTCTCCGACGGCCCGCTCCGAGCTAAGCGATGAGCTCCGAAAGCGCAGCACGTACCGGATGAAAGCCGACCGGATCGATCCGGGCGTCAAGTACCTCGATGATCCGTACCTGTCCGGCTACAGTCTGGATGATTTTCCACGGGTACAGAATTTCCTGGAAACCCATTTTACGGTCAAGGCCGAAGTCTGTCCCGAGCGTCCCAAACTGGTAACCGACTGGTACAAAAGGCATGGGTTTGAAACAGATACGGCCGGCCGAACCTGGAATCCCGAACTTCGGCAGGGGCATGCGTTCAAGTACCTGATGGAAAACCGCAAACCGATCATCCGGAAAAACGATCTTATCGCCGGCACCACCACCACCAAAGAAATCGGGGTGGTGGTCTATCCGGACAGCCATGGCACGATGTTCTGGAGTGAACTGCTCACCGTGCCCCACCGTAATTTAAACCCCTATGACATCTCTGAATCAACCGTCGACCTTCTCCATCGGGAGGTATTCCCATTTTTTCTCCACCGCAATTTCAAGGAATGGGTCCGGGACAATTATGACAGCCCGCTGTGCCAGGCGATCGATGAACGGTTTGCCGTCTATTTTACATGGAAGCAGGCGGCCTTATCCCATACCATCCCGGATTTTCCGAAGATCCTGGCCAAAGGGGCGATCGGGGTCATCGGGGAAATCCGGGAGAGCCTTTCCGTTCCGGAACTGAATGATGCGCAAAAAGCCACCCTGGAGGCGATGCTTCTTTGCATGGAAGGGCTCATCGCATATGGGAGAAATCTCGCAAAGCAGGCAACAGCCGATGCGGCGGCCGAAACCGATCCGGTCCGCCGGACGGAACTCGCACACCTGGCGCGCATCTGCGAGCAGGTGCCGGAGCACCCGGCCCGAACCCTGGATGAGGCGGTCAATGCCATGTGGATCACCTGGGTGGGGCTCCACATGGAAAACACCAACGCGGGACTTTCCCTGGGACGGCTCGACCAATGGTTGCAGCCGTATTTCGAAATCGATATGGCATCGCTTTCCACCCGCGAACAACGCGACGCCTATATCCGGCATGCCGTTGAGATGGTTGCCTGCTTCTACATGCGCTGCACCGACCATCTGCCGCTTACCCCGGATCTGGCCAACTGGTATTTCGGCGGCAGTTCATCGGACCAGGCGATCACGCTTGGCGGGGTGACGCCCGATGGCCGGGATGCGGTTTGCGACATGACCTATATTTTTCTAAAGATTACGGAAATGCTGTCTATCCGTGATCCGAACGTCAACGCCCGGTTTCACCCGGGAATCAACAGCGACACCTATTTAAAGCGCCTCTGCGAGGTCAATCTCATTGCCGCGGCCACCCCGTCGATGCACAATGACGCGGCCGTGATGGCATCGCTTGCGGAATTCAATTATGCCCCCGAAGACCTGCGCAACTGGTCGGCGACCGGGTGCGTGGAACCGACGCTTTCGGGGCGGCACATCGGCCATACCAATTTCCAGATGATGAACATGGTGGCAGCCCTGGAGATGGCTTTGAATAATGGGCGCCACCCTTTGATGAACTGGAAACTGGGACCGGACACCGGCCGCGTGGAAGAGATTGCCACGTTTGATGATTTTTTTGCCGCATTCACCGAGCAGTTCAAATTTTTAATCGACCAGTCGGTGGCATACAACGACATGCTGGGCAAGGCCCACCAGTATATCCGGCCCACTCCGATGCTTTCGTCTCTCATCGAGGACTGCATCGCCGATGGCTGCGACGTCACTCACGGGGGGGCACGGTACAACAGTTCGGGAGGCGCCTGCATCGGGTTGGCCGATGTGACCGATTCGATGATGGTGATTAAAAAACTTGTGTTCGACGATAAGAAGATGGATCTTGTCCGGCTGAAAAAGGCGGTGGACGAAAATTTTGAAAATGATCCGGCGCTTTATGCCATGGTGATGAAAAAAGTTCCCCTGTTCGGCTCAGGTGACGATGCGGCCGTGGAAATGGCCGACCGGATCACCAAGTTTGCCCATGATCACTACGGCAGCCATACCAATTACCGGGGCGGGCCGTACACCGTCGGATTCTGGTCGATGTCCAATCATGTGATTTACGGCACCCTGAGC
>JAGXHH010000116.1 GCA_024636355.1 Desulfobacteraceae bacterium
CGAATCCAAACAGACCGAAGCGCTGCGGATCACCGAAAAATATTTTCGAGAGGCATTTGTCTACGCACCGATCGGCATGGCGTTGCTCGATCCGGAGAAAAATTTCATTCACGTAAACGACGCCTTTTGCAAAATGATCGGATACGACCGGGAAGAACTGATCGGAACGGGCTTGACGGATCTGGAGCTGATATGTCCGGAGGATGTCGATCTCACGGCAGAGGCATTAAAACGCCTCCTTGATGGCGAAATCCCGGCATTTTTCCTGGAAAACCGTTGTTTACGCAAGGACGGGGCGATTGTCTGGGTGCGCACCAGCGCCACATTGCGCCGGGATGCGGCGGGCGAACCACTGCAGATCGTGAAGATGTTCGAGGACATCACCCTTCGCAAGGAAATCGAGGGACAGTTACGGCAGTCCCAGAAAATGGAAGCCATCGGTCGCCTGGCCGGCGGCGTGGCCCATGAGTTCAACAACATGCTAAACGTGATTCACGGAAATGCCGAACTCCTCGGAATGCGCCTGGAAAAAGACAGCCCGCTCCAGAAACATATCCGGGAAATCAAGACAGCGACACAACGCTCGGCGGATATGGCCGACCATCTGCTGACGTATTCCCGTAAGCAGGAGCGGGTCCCGCAGGTGATCGACATCAATGAGGTGATCGGGGAACAGAAATGGATGCTCCAGCGGCTGATCGGCGAGGCCGTCGATATCCGCTTTCTCCCGGGCGATTTTCTCTGGCCGGTCAGTATCGATCCGTCGCAGTTCGACCAGATCCTGACCAACCTGGCGGCCAATTCACGGGATGCGATCACGGACACCGGAAACGTGACCATCAGCACCGCAAACATCCGCTTCGATCAATTCGACGCCTCATTGGACCTGCCACCGGGAGATTACGTGCGACTGGTCTTCAGTGATTCCGGCTCCGGGATGGACGAAATGATCTGCCTGCGGATTTTCGACCCGTATTACACCACCAAGGATGTCGGCAAGGGGACCGGGCTGGGACTGGCTGCGGTTTACGGTATCGTCAAACAGAACTTCGGCGGAATCAAGGTCTGGAGCAAGCCGGGAAAAGGATCGACGTTTGACCTGTATTTTCCCAGGAGCACCATCGAAGCAGACGGCACGGTGGTCGAAACGGAGCATATCCCGAAGGCAAGAGGGGAAACCGTCCTGATCGTCGAAGATGAAGCACAGGTCCTGGTGCTGGCAAAAGAGATCCTGGAAGCCGCGGGCTACCATGTCCTGACGGCCGCCACGACGGAGGCGGCCATCGATCTGGCCCGCCGGAGTGCGTACCGGATCGACCTGCTGCTTACCGATATGATCATGCCCGAAATGAATGGCCGGGATCTGAAAAAAATGATCGAAACCATTCGCCCGGACGTCCCGACCCTGTTCATGTCCGGCTATACCGACGAGATCGTTACCGGAAAAGAAATACCGATGGAAGAAGGCGCCGACTTTATCGGCAAACCGTTTACCGTCGGCTCCCTGACCCGGAAGGTCCGGGAGGTAATCGAGCGATAAGGATATGGAAATGAGGGATGGCGGGGTACGTGTTCTGTGCGGGAGGGGGCGATTCGTGAATCGCCCCTACGGATGACCGTTGTGAATGTAGGGGCGATTCACGAATCGCCCCGTCGGGATGTGAATCCCGACCTACCAAACCACACCGTCATTTTGCAAAGGCTGTCCATACTATCCATGCTTGTCCATGCTTCGTCCACACTGTCCACACTGTCCACACTGTCCACACTGTCCACACTGTCCACACTTCGGTTCCCCAACGGCCTTCGTTTCCCGACAAAATCAATTGCCTTCGTGGAAACGGGCGTCGGGATGTGAATCCCGACCTACCAAACCACACCTTCTTTTCCAGCATTGTATTTCATCAACGAAACTGATATTTCAACTCCGAGGATCTAATCGATTAACGCCGTTATCACCGCTTTATATTTTTTCCGGCATTTTTTTTCTCGGTATATACAGGAGTTGGATGCATGCAGGATTTGACCCGATCACAGAAAGCACGAATTGCCATCAGTTCCTTTAAAACCATGGCCAACGCCCTGGCGTTGCGGGGGTATTTCCGGCCGTCCGGCAAAATGGGGCGATCCCTTGCCGACTGCCTGATCGCGTTGAGCCCGGAAATTTACGGCAGCATGAACGATGCACGGGTCGTGGAGCTAAAAGGGCTCGAATACGTGATCGACCGTCTGCCCCGGGGCATCGAGCAGGCCACCCGGCTGATCCTGACCGAGGAGGAACCGTTCGGGGAGACCACGTTTGAAAAGATCATCCCCCCGAAACGGCGGCGGAGCTGCTACCGGATCAGCGAAAACGAGATCTGCTTTGTCATCAGCCGGGGGCTCAGCGAGATCTACGACATCCTTACCCACATTACGTTCTTGAATATCGAGGCCAAAAAAATCGGAAGCCACATGGTCGATGATGCCGGAAACGTCACCTTTGAGTGGAAGGATCTCGAAGAGGCAGTGCTTAAGCTCGACCAGTTGGACGGTCGGGAACTCGAAAAAGCCATCTGGAACCTGAGCCTGATCCTGGGGCGTTCCTACCAGGAAACACGACAGAGTTTTGAGCATTTTGAAAAAAATCGCAAAGCAGGAAACAGCAACAGCCTGTTTCATCTGGTTTATCATCTGGGGACCCGGATCGCGAACGAAATGAAATCCCGGGACAATTACCTGATCGTTTACCTGACGCCGTCTCTCATGAACATCATCGCCCAGCAGCGATACGGTCGGAACTGGGCCGATGACATCAAGGCAAAACTCCAGGCCCTCGGTCTGCACCAACGCCCCCTGCATATTATCAGCGCCAACATGCACAGTGTGGTCAACCTTGTCTACGGGCCTGCCGCCGCCCGGCAATGCACCGTCGGAACAGGGACGGTGCCGGATGATCCGCTTTATGACTTCATCAATTGCATCCGGGAGGATAGTGAAACCGTGCTGGCTTTTGCCCGGGAGCACGGCCTTTGTGAATTGCCCGATCGTTCGGGCACCCATATCGACTGCCAGATCATCGATACGGCGCAGCTTGCCGGGGTGCCGCTGCATCCGGATGTAAAGATCGATTTTAACCGGGAGGAGACATCAGCCCCGGTGCTGCTGGTCATCGATTATGCCTTCGGCGCCCAGGCATTCGAGGCGATGGACTGCCTGCTAAATCCCCTGTCCGAAGAACCGATGCGCCGGATGAACGTCGAATCCATTTCCATCATGGGGAAAGCCGGTATCCTGCCGGGGAAAAAAGGGGACATCATGCTCGCCACCGCCCATGTCATCGAAGGCAGTTCAGACAACTACATGTTTGAAAACGACCTGGACCGCTCCGATTTCGACCCCGATATGGCGGTCTTTACCGGGCCGATGATCACCGTGCTCGGTACCTCGCTTCAGAACCGGGACATGCTCCAGCGATTTCAGACCAGCTGGAACACTGTCGGCCTGGAGATGGAAGGGGGGCATTACCAGCGGGCGATCAGTGCGGCAATCATCAAGGGACACATCGAAAAAGACGTCAAGGTCCGATACGCCTACTACGCATCGGACAACCCGCTCGACAGCGGCCAGACCCTGGCAGCCGGCGAAATGGGCGTCGACGGCATCCGACCGACCTACATGGTGACCAAAGTAATCCTCGAAAAGATCTTCCCGGGATGATACCGGTGTGGTTTGGTAGGTCGGGATTCACATCCCGACGCCCGCTTCCATGGAGGCACTCGATTTCGTCGGGAAACGTAAGCCGTCGGGGAACCGAGAAATGGACAGTGTGGACAGTATGGACAGCCTTCGCAAAATGACGGTGTGGTCTGGTAGGTCGGGATTCACATCCCGACGCCCGTTTCCATGGAGGCACTCAGTTGGGCTTTTTCGTGCTCAGTCCCGCTTGCGGGACGGTGCTCGTGCGCGTAATCGTAATCGATCTTAAATCCGATTACGCGCACGAGCACGAGCACGAGGAAAAGCGCCAGGAAGATTTTAGGGTTTCTTTATTTACTGGAGTTTTCCCGATATCCAGAATGAATTATTTAATCGTGATCACCATGAACCCGCTCCGGGGTCGCCGGATATACATCCGGATGGTCTCGTCTTTCTTCATCCCCTTGATGACCCGCTGGTAATCGGCTGTAGTTTTGACCGCCTTGTGATTGATTTCCATGATGAGATCGCCGCGCTGCAGGCCGGCTTTAAATGCCGTGCTTTTCGGCTGCACGTTTGCGACGATGACGCCTTGTGTGCCTTCGATCCCCAGGCGCCGGGCGATTTCGGGCGTAATCTCCGTCACCTGGACGCCCAGATTGTCTTCCGCCTGACCGGGCGCTTTCCGGCCGCCGGCGGCCAGGTTCTCGATGTCGCGTTCGCCGACGGTCGCTTTGAAGGTTTTCGTATCGCCCCCGCGTTTCACCTTGATCTTTGCCGTTTGCCCCACGTCGAGTTCCGATACTGTCTGGGACAGTTCCCGACTGGAATCGACCGGTGTTCCGTTGATCGAAAGGATAATGTCATTGGCCTTGATTCCTGCCTTTTCCGCAGGTTCACCCGGAAAGACTTCCGCTACCAGCACGCCCTTGTCAACTCCGTAATATTTTTTGAGCTCCGTATCCAGATTCTGGATGCCGACCCCGAGCCAGCCGCGGGTCACCTCCCCCTTTTCTTTCAGCTGCTCGATAACGTTTGCGGCCATGGTTGCCGGAATGGCAAAACCGATGCCGGCGCCGCCTGCAACAATTGCGGTGTTGATCCCCACGACCGCACCCTTCATATCGATCAGCGGGCCGCCACTGTTTCCGGGGTTGATCGAGGCATCTGTCTGGATGAAATCGTCATAGGGTCCGGCGCCGATCACCCGCCCTTTTGCGCTGACGATACCGGCCGTGACCGTATGCTCCAGGCCGAACGGACTGCCGATGGCCACGACCCACTGGCCGATTTCCAGCTGATCCGAATTGCCGAGTTCCAGTACCGGCAGGTCGTGGTCAGCCTTGATCCGGATCAGGGCGAGATCCGTGGAGGGGTCCATCCCGATGATTTCGGCATCGTATTCCTTGCCGTCCTTTAATTTCACCTGGACCTCGTCGGCGTCCTTGATCACGTGATGATTGGTCACGATGTGCCCCTGCTTGTCGAGGATAAATCCGGAACCGAGGCTTTTCTGCTTGAATTCCCGCTGGGGGGCGTTATTGAAAAACTGGTCGAAGAAATTCTGGAACTGGTCCTGCTGACGTCCCTGGGGGCCCCTGAAAAAGTGCTCGTAGACCCGGCCGCCGCCGTTTACGGTTTTAACCGTGCTGATGTTCACCACGGCCGGACTTGCCGATTTGGCCAGCTGGGAAAAACTCTGGGGAACCATGGCGACCGCAGAAGATGCCGAACGGGCATCCGGACTGCCTCCCGGTCCGGGAATAAGGATGAAGGCAAGCAGCAGGACGACGGCCGTTGCAATCGGGTATAAAAAGAATCGCTTCCTTTTTAAGTGTTCTCTCATGTGGATCTCCTTTCCATGCGTGTGAGGTCATTTACTTTCTGAATAAGAATACGGATGCTGTCCGATTTGTCGTAGTAATCGGCGGCACCCTTGATGCACTGCATTTGCCGTTCGACGGAAAAGACGCTGGTGACGATCACTTTTGCCGTCTTTCCGAATGTCTGGGCCACATCGAAGAAAACAGAGCCGTCTACTTCGGCCATATTGATGTCGAGCAGAATGATTTCCGGCCTGTTTTCAATCAGCATTTCATAGCCGGTCCGGGCATCGGCCGCTTCGAACACTTCGAATCCTTCTGCGGAAAAAATCCTTCCATACAGTTTCCGGATACGTTCTTCATCTTCGACGACCAGTAATGCGGCCATGAACCGATCTCCCTCTGCTTGGACTATAGTTTGACACTACGAGATCAAAATACCTGAATCCGGATTAAAAATCGGTTAGAATAAAATTAAAATTTTCTAACGAAAAGAAGTGCTGTCATGTGATCCTGTTAAAGCCCGGAAGAATATTGACTGAGAATTTTAATTATTATACATTACGGGAAAAAGTTGCAATCGCTGTGCCGGTTGTCAGACAATCCAAATGTGTCTGTGATTAACGGGTGACCACGTAGGAGCGGGCCATGCCCGCGAAAATGCATCGGCCATCGCGGTAGGAGCGGGCCATGCCCGCGAAAATGCATCGGCCATCGCGGTAGGAGCGGGCCATGCCCGCGAAAAGGCATCCGCCTGAGCCGTTCACCGGGAATTGTGGCCATTTTCGTCGTATACATGCAAGATTGCCGCGAGTCACGCTTCATCCAAAAAAAAGCGAATTGCCCATGCACAGGTACCGCCGCTACCTCGCAATCCTTTTCGTTCTTGCCTTGAGCCTGACCCTCGGCCTGCCCGATGCCCTATGCAGTCCGGACGCGCTGCTGACGCCATCCGAACGCCAGTGGCTGGAAGAACATGCCGACCGGATCATTCTGGCGCCGACACCGAACTATCCGCCGGTCGATTTTTTCAATTCAGAAGGCGTTCACAGCGGCATTGCCGCCGATATATTCAGGCAGATTGAAGAGCATATCGGTTATACGTTTACCCGCAAACAGTCAGACACCTGGCAGGACATTCTCGATTCTGCAAAAGCCCGCACCATCGACATCACCACCATCGCCCAGAAAACCCCCGAACGCCAGAGATTCTGGTTATTCACAGAACCGTACCTGAAGGTTCCCACGGTGATCGTTACCCGTAAGAACGGGCAGAAAAACCTCAGCCTGGACAAACTGGCCGGCATGAATGTCGCTATTGTGAAGGGGTATGCCATAAACGATTACCTGGCCGAGCATCATCCCGAGCTATCGCTTACGCCGGTACCCGATGACCTGACCGGGCTGCAGAAAGTAGCGTTCGGGGAACTCGATGCCCTGATCGCCGATCTGCCGGCGGCCAGCTACCTGATTTCCGAATGGGGGATCACCAACCTGCGGATCGCCGGCAATACCGGCTATGTTTACGAGTACGCCATCGCTTCCCGAAAAGACTGGCCCATTCTCAACCGGATTCTTGAAAAAGGGCTGGCCACGATTACTCCCGAAACACGAAAATCGATCATTGCCAAATGGATTTCGTATGACCAGAGAAGCTTTCCCTGGATATGGGTCTTTTTTGTCATCGGGAGCCTGACACTTTTTCTTGCCGGTTTTCTTATCTGGAACCGGATACTGGCAAGAGCCGTGCGCCACCGGACAGAAGCGCTTGCTCTGAGCGAAAACAAATTCAGGGCGCTTTTCGATGCATCCCCCTATTCCATCACGGTTTCGGATCTGACGGGCCGCTATCTCATGGTCAACCCCGCTTTCGAGGCATTTACCGGACTTACATATTCGGAACTCGTCGGCCGGACTGCCGGAGAACTCGGCATCTTTGAAGATCCGCCGGTCAATTCACCCCACCGGGATGCGTTTGAGGCGGACGGCCGCCTGGACAACCTGGAAATCTCGTTTAAACATGCAGATGATGGTTCAGGCTCCCTCCTTTATTCCAGCCGCCGCATCGATTTCGGCGGCAATCCCGCGATTCTGTCCATAGCTGTCGACAATACCGAAAACAAGCGCACCATAGAAGCGCTTCGTCATAAAAACCAGCAATTTGAAGGCATTGCCGCCAATCTCCCCGGCCTGGTGTACCAGTTCTACGCCACCCGGGACGGGAAAAGGGGGGTCTCGTATGTCAGTGACGGAACGGAAGAAATCCTGGGGATTTCCTATGATCCGGAACACTTTTTCGCTCAATTCCTGGAACACATCGATCCACGGGATCAACCCTCTTTTTCGGCAACGATCAAAGAAGCGGTAGAACATGTTTCCAACTGGCACTTTGAAGGCAGATACAACAAACCTTCCGGCGAAACCCTGTGGTTCACCGGCATGTCGAGCCCGGTCGTAAAGGATGACAGGATCGAATTCAATGGCATTATCTTAGACATCACCCGGCAGAAAGAGGCCGAAGAACACTTGCGCCAGGCCCAGCACATGGAAACCGTCGGGCGGCTGGCCGCCGGAGTGGCCCATGATTTCAACAACATGCTCTCACCCATTTTGGGGTATGCCGAACTGCTGTCGAACAAATTCGACCCGTCCGATGCCGGTTATGCCCAGTTGCAGCAAATCCGGCTGGCGGCCGAACGGGCCCGGGACCTGACCCACCAGCTGCTCGCTTACGGCCGCAAACAGATGCTGCAGGTGAAACCGGTCGATTTGAACGGCATCGTCACCGGCATGGAAAAGCTGCTGCTCCGGACCTTGCGGGAAAATATCGAGCTGCAGGTGCACATGCATCCGGAACCCTGCGTCATAACGGCCGATACCGGCCAGGTGGAGCAGATCCTGATGAACCTGGTGATCAATGCCCAGGATGCCATGCCCGAGGGCGGAAAACTGCGCATCGAAGTAACCCGGCAGACCGTTGGCAATAAAAGGCGCGACAGATTCGGGGAGATTTTACCGGGAAGTTACGGGGTTCTGATCATCAGCGATACCGGCCACGGCATGGAAGATGCCGTCCGGGAGAAGATATTCGAACCTTTTTTTTCCACTAAAGGGCAACTCGACTACGGGCTCGGCCTGGCCATGGTGCACGGCATCGTCAAGCAGCACGGCGGCGCCATCCGGGTCGACAGCGCACCGGGCCGGGGTGCGGCATTCACCATCTACCTGCCCGCGGCACAGCAGCAGCTGCCGGCCGATGAAACGCCGGACCGGGAAATACGCCCTGCCAGGGGATCGGAGACGGTACTGCTCGTAGAAGACAATGAAATGGTCCGGAATCTGACCAATTCGATACTCGAAAGCGAAGGGTATACGGTCCTTTCCGCAGGCGGCGGAGCCGAGGCGCTCGATTTGCTGGAACGCCACACCGGTTCCATAGACCTGCTGCTCACCGATGTGGTCCTACCCCGGACGACCGGAAAAGCGCTTTACGAGCAGGTTCGGGGACGGATTCCGGGAATACGGGTTCTTTACATGTCCGGGTACCCAAAGGACATCATCGCCCGGCACGGCATCCTGGACGACAACATCGCGTTTATCCGCAAACCCTTTTCCGTTCACCAGTTGACGGCCAAAATCCGTGAAATTTTAAATAGTCGAAAGGCTCTGTAGGAGCGGGCCATGCC
>JAGXHH010000117.1 GCA_024636355.1 Desulfobacteraceae bacterium
GACGGCCGGGTGCTGTTCGCCACCCCGTGGCATGACAAGGTCATTGTCGGCACCACCGATACCCCCGTGGAAACCATCGAACTCGAACCGCGCCCCATGGAAGAAGAAATTGAATTTCTTCTCTCCCATGCGGCCAAATACCTGACCAAAGACCCGTCGGCATCCGATGTCTTAAGCATTTTCGCCGGCCTGCGCCCCCTGGTCAGCGCCAAGGAATCGGAGGAAAACACCGCGGCGCTTTCCCGCGACCATACGATTTATATTTCCCGATCCGGCCTGGTAACCATCACCGGCGGCAAGTGGACCACCTACCGGAAAATGGCAGAAGATACCATCGACCATGCGGCCACCGTTGCCCGCCTTCCCGACAGCCCGTCGATCACGAAAGACCTGCACATTCACGGATATCACCAGCGGCCGGAACAATTCGGCGACCTGGCCATTTACGGCGCCGATGCGCAGGGGATTACGGATCTTCTCTACCAGGATTCCGCATTAAAAGAGCAACTGCACCCGAACCTGGCGACCATTGCAGGGGAAGCGGTGTGGGCCGTGCGCAAGGAAATGGCCCGAACCGTGGAAGATTTTCTGTCCCGCCGCACCCGGGCCTTGCTGCTCGACGCCCGGGCCAGCATGGAAGCGGCCCCGGCTGTGGCCAAAATCATGGCCGAAGAACTCCGGAAGGACGAGACCTGGATCGATGAGCAGGTCCAAAAGTACAGGCAACTCGCCCGGGGCTACCTGATCGAGTGATCCGGCGGTGGTTTTCCTGCCACCTTCTGCCGTTTATGCGAACCGCCCCGAAACATTTCTCCATACGCCATGGCGGACATGACCTGCTGATATGAAACAATTCATGTCCACCATGGCGATCTATGATTATACTTATCCTGTCGACATATTTTTAATTTACCGTCCAACACTTACCGTCAATCCATTGATGGGGTCTCGTTTGTCATGACCGACGACTACACCCATTATGAGAAAGCGAACAAGCTGCTGCGGCTTTTCCAATTCGACGCCGTAGACCAGAAGGCGATCGGCGGCCCGGCGCCTCCCGAAGCGGAAAAATGGCGTCGCCTGCTGATCGACATGATCTATTATTTTGGTCTCGCCATATCGGAGGACCGGCCGGAAAAAGGCAAGCAGATCGACATCTATATCGATCGTCTGATCGAGACGTTACGGAAACTCGAGCAGATGCCGGACCATGACCGGACCATTATCGTCCGGGCCAAGGAACTGTTTTTTACCGGCAAGCGAACCGCACTCCAGAGCGACTACAACCTTTTCTTCGGACGGATCACACTGGACTTGAGAAGCGCCGAAACCATGGCCAGGCGAACCGATGCCGCTGCAACGCAACTGCACACCCGCCTGGCAATCGCCTTCGAACGGCTTGCCCGGTATCAGATCCAGACCCTGGCAATTGAGATCCCCCGGCAGTCGCCCGCAGACCTGCGTCGAATGCGCCTGTCGCTTCGAATCCTTTCCGCATTCCACCATTCGCTCCAGTCGAAGGTGCCGGTTAATTATTTCGACGGGTTTACCGACCGCACCCTTGCCATCATTGCCGACATGAACGATCAGCCGAACCCGAACCTGACCATGCTTGCCGCCTTGAACCATTTGAAGCCCGAACTGCTCAATGGCTTTGTCCGCAACGTGGACGGCTGGATCCGGCGGCCGGGAACCGAGGCTTTTGGCAGAAATGTCACCAGCATATACAGTACCCTGTTCGGCATCCGGAAAATAATCGAAAACTTGCGGATGCCCCCGTTCGAAATTAATAACGTCAACTGGCTGATGCTCGATCGGCTCCACAATATCCTCTCCGCGGAAAAAGCGGAAGTCCTCCGGCTGGTGGAGGAAAAATCCGAAGCCCATCCGGGTGAAGGCACCCGGTTGATGGAAAGCATTTATGGCGGGGATTATGACCGGATCGAAGCACACGACCTCGCCCGGCGGCTTTTAACCGTATCCCGGCTGATCGAAACCATGGAAAATGATTGGGCACTGCAGGAAACCTTGCGGGAAATTCGGGAAAATATCCGGAAACGCCTCGAACGGGTCTCCGATGATGTGCTCGGCCGCATGGAACTTTCCGGCAACGAGATATCGGCCGCGCTTCCGGCCGAATCGGAGCAGAAAAAGGCGGAACCGGCCGCACCGCCGATTCGGGGGCCGGTCTGCGATACGGTATCGGCAATGCTCCGGGTGTTAAAAGCGCGGTCGATCACCCGCCGGAAAGTCAAGTCCCTGATGAACGGCCCGATGACATTCGACGCATCCGATTATCGAAATATTGCCGATGAATTTGGAATCGATCCGGACGGCGCCGAACACCTGGTCCGCCTGCTTGCCGGATGCTTCGACGAAAAGGGGCATTTCCAGCGATCGTTTTTCCAGCGGCAGATCGACGAATTTGCAACTTTTGAAAAAACGGTTTTCGATTTTTTGTGGCACTATCTCAGTGAAATAATGACCCCCGAAGAACGCCTCGGGTTTCTAAATGCGCTCCAGCACCTGATCGTCCGGCTTCAGCAGCCGAAAAAAACGGCCCTCAAGCTGATCAGCGCATTTTTTTTCAATCCCGGTTCCATCCACTTTTCGGATCGAAACGCCCTCATGCTCACCAGCCTGCTTACCCGGACGTACAACCAGGAGCTTAACATCGATACAAAGATCACGCCGGAAGATGTCCTGATGGTTTCCGAGGGGGTCAATTCAGATGTAACCGAAGCACTCAGCCGGTGGATTGATTCCAGGCAAAAAACGGTTTTCGAAAAAGTCCGGACGGTCAATCGCATGCTTTCGAGCGCACTCGATGAAGACAAATCCGATACCGCAGATAAAGCCGCCTCCGAAATGCCCCTGGCATTCATGCTGGCCCTTCAGCGCGAGTTATTCATATGCCTCGGCCTGGCAGGCGGGGAAACGGCATTTGCGATCATCCGCACCGCGGTCCGGAATCTGGGTGATCCGGAAAATCCCGTTCATCACCTGAAAAAAAGCGGCACCGTCCGCCTGCAGCTTATCATGCTCCTGCAGACTGCCGTGCGGGCGCTCGGCCGCGCATTGGAACCGGAAGACATCCCCCTTTTAAAAAAGATCCGGAAGCGGGAAGCGGCATTTGCCGCATACCAGAAAACCGATGAACGCTACCTGGAACGGGTCCGCCTGGCCATGAAATGGATCGACAGGATTATCAAAGAGATCGAGAAGATGTCCGGCAGGCTTCGTTAGCGTTTTTCAAACAATCCCGTCCAAACGGTTCATGTGCCGCCAGTACCAGCCATACGGGGAAAACGGGTAATCAAATGCGGTATTCTGATAGGTTTCGATCGACTGCTCCGACCAGTCCCGGACCAGACGGTCGGCTTCCAACAATGCTGAGGCGTGCCGCTTTTCACCGGACAACGGCAGCAATTCGAGCATCCGTTGTTCCGCGGCATCCCTTGCGGTCTGAAATTCCCGCCGGTTTTCACCGGAAAACAGCAGGCGCCGGTGCACCGATTCAAATTTGTGCCACAAGGAGCCGGTCACTGTTTCTTCATCCGGATTCAATACGTAAAACGCGTGTGCGCTGCTGAAATCAATCGGTTTGAATAGTGACAGGCAGGGTGCCGAGGTACCGGTCAGCAGGTGCATCCGGCTGTTTATCCCCAGCCGGGAGACCATCGACCCGCATGTCTGGCTTCGCCGGATCACCGGGCCGGCCGCATGCATGCAGATATCGGCATTGCTTCCCTTCACTGGCCCGGCGGCCGGATCCTGGTGGGTCCGCAGGATATCCATGGCGTCGGCAAGGCCCATGCGTTCCTGCCCCTGAAGCGATGCGAGACGGCAGCGGGAGCTTTCCAGACGGCTGTGGGCTGCGCCGAAATACGGCATCAGGCGAGTGTCGAACGCATCTGAAAAAGAAAACTCATTGTTGCCTGAAAACTGCCCGTCCCTCCGCGCAAATTCTTCTATACCGATGGATTTCAGGTCATAATCCGTTCCGATGGTCAAACAGTTGGATATGGCGGCAAATCCGTCAACTTTTTTAGCCACCCAGTGCCGGCCGGCTGTCTCGAGTACCCAGGCCGCATCCGGATCGGCGATAATAAAGCTGTTGTCATATCGGAAATGCTTGTCCCGGTAGCCGCACACCCCGCCCTGTCCGTGGGTTTCCAGAAGCCCGGTGATCACGTGCAGGGCGTGTTCGGCCGTATCGCCGCGCTCAAGCCCCAGGCGCAGCAGATCCATGCCGATCAGTCCGGGCGTCTTGTCGATTACCCGGGTGAATACCGCCTCATTGCCGATCACCACGCCCCGATCATTGGCCCCCATCTCCGCCCCCCAGAGCCAGAAGGGTTTGCTGAGAATAAGCCCGTTTCTCCGGGCCGTCTGGTCGATTTCAATATGGGTCGTCCTGACTTTCGGCGTCCGGTCTCCGGTGACCGGCGGAATCCGGACTACCAGCTGGGCCTCGCCGGGTTCCCGGTCGCTGTTTTTTCCAAAATACACGGCATCGGAGATGATCACGAAAGTATCGCACATGGCTGCCCGGCCTCTTTTGTTTGTCGTGAACGTCTGGATTTTCGAGAAATAGCGATTATTTTAATAGATAACAGATAAATCGGAAAGTGTCTTTTGGATTTCAATTCACGATTCTCAGGGCGAACAGGCGAAATACCGAACACTCGTTCAGCCCGAATCTGGCCTTTGACCCTGAACCTGGCCTTTAACCTTCAACCCTGAACTTTGAACCTTGAACTTTGAACCCTGAACTTTGAACCTTAACCTCGATATCGGAGGAAACAGCTGATGGCTTACGAGAAAAACGCACCGGAACATGAGCATGAACAGCAGGAATCGGATGCCAAGGAACAGCTCAAAAAGCTGTTTTCCGCATTGAGAAAACCTGTTCATGTGTACCTGTTCACGAAAAAAGGCAAAAACGATACGTTCAACGAACTTGCTGACCAGGTGCTCCGGTGGTTTAACGATGTATCGGATAAGATCGTGCTGAAACCCTACTCCCTGGATCACGAGCTGGCCCACAAATGGAATGTCACCCATTCTCCGACCATCGTGTTCGAACCCGACCGGTACAACATCCACTGGCTCGGGGCGCCCATAGGAGAAGAAGGCCGCACCTTTGTCGAGCTGCTCCTCCTGCTCGGCATCGGAAAAAGCGGGCTGCACGAAGAATCCAAGAAAATCCTGGAAAAGATCGATACGCCCCGGGATATCAAGGTGTTTGTCAGCCCCAGCTGCCCGTATTGCCCGCAGCAGGCGGTCAACGCCATCAAGGCCGTTGTCGCCAGACCGGATCTGCTATCGCTCGAACTGGTCGATATCCAGGCCTTTCCCGACTTGGCCGACGCCTACGAGGCCCAGTCCGTTCCCCAGACCTTTGCTAATGATGTTCAGATCGCCATGGGCGCCCAGCAGGAAGAACTGTTCATGCTTTCCCTGGAGCAGATGTCCCAACAGAATATCTACATCCCGGAAAGTGAAGCCGAACTTGTGGAAACCGACCTGGTAATCGTCGGCGGCGGCCCGGCCGGACTGACTGCCGGAATCTACGCGTCGAGGAGCGGGCTCAATCCCGTAGTCCTGGAACGCAATATCCTCGGCGGGTAGGTTGCCACTACGCCGATTGTGGAGAACTACCCGGGCATGACCAACGTCGGCGGCAAAAGCCTGGCGGATATAATGGTGACCCATGCCCTGGAATATGTCCAGATCTTCCAGGGCGAAGAAGTCATGGAAGTGGAGCGGAACGAAAAATTCACCATTAAAACCAACCGGCGAACATTTATCAGCAAGGCGATCCTGCTGGCCACCGGCGCAAAGTACCGCAAACTAAATGTTCCCGGAGAACAGGCGCTTTCCGGCAGGGGCGTGAGCTACTGCAGCACATGCGACGGACCGCTTTTTAAAAACCAGAAGGTGATCATGGTGGGAGGTGGCGACAGTGCGGCAACCGATGCCCTGCACCTGAAAAATATAGGGGTTGACGTCACCATCGTACACTGGCTTTCCGAACTCGAAACCCAGCATCATCTGCGCAAACAACTCTATAATACCGGAATTCCGATCCTGTTCAATACGGAGGTCCGCCACATCCACGGGGAAAGGAGCGTCCAGGGAGTCACCCTTTACAACAACAAGACCAACGAGCAGTCCGCCCTTGCCGTATCCGGGGTATTCATCGCCATCGGTTATGAACCGTATACCGATCTTGCCCAAAAAATCGGCGTGGAACTGACCGATTACGGGTACATCAAGACGGAAAACTTCCGCACGAACATCCCCGGTGTCTATGCAGCCGGAGACGTTACCGGCGGCTTCAACCAGATCGTTATCGCATCCGGCCAGGGCTCCGGGGCCGCACTGACCATCTTCGAAGACCTGATCAACCCCTACTGGACGGAAACATCAAAGGGAAAGGTTGAAAAAAAGAAAGCCTGAGCTATAAAACATAGGAAAGCAGATCCGTGCACGTGTACGTTCACGTGCACGAAAGACGTTAAAATATAAAATTTAACCACAAAGACACGAAGGACACGAAGAGGGCAAGGGCGGTTTTTTAGTCCGGCTGGAAAAACGCCGGATAAAAAGCTCCCGGCCTGCGGCGCTTATCGCCTATTGCCGCCCTTCAGCCTGCGGCAGCAAAAAAGTTTTTCTCGTTATCCGGTTCGCTCCCAGTGATGGGCAATCCTGAACTTTTTGGTGCCAGGGATCTAATATCCTCTCGCAGAGGGCGCTGAGAGCGCAGAGGAACTCTCCGCGTCCTTTGCGACTCTGCGAGAGAAATCATTAACGGGAGTTTTCCGGATAACGAGAAACCCTTATTCACGGGCAAGCCTTTTCAGACCCTGCTTTTAAAACAAACAACGCCCGCAAAGAAACCCGACACATCCGTCCGCCATCTATTTCCTGCTGCATCGCCGCCATCTCGCCTTCCGCAGGCCCAAGCGTCCAGCATGCTTCTTCATCGAGCAGCTCAATCGGCACCCCTTCTTCATTCAAGGGGCAGATATCCCGATATTCGAACATTTCCGGATCACCTGATTCTCCTTCCCCCTCCCCGATCCATCGCAGCGGCAACCCCTGGGTGCGGCAGACATACGGCCGATGCGCATAAATCCGGCAGCAGCCGTTGTCATCTAAAAACGCACATTCCCCTTCCGGATGCGGGATACCGGTTTCGAGCAGTTCCGGATAGTGGTGCCGGACGACATCGGCCTCCACCTCGAAAACGGTAAGATCATCCACACAGCAAGTGCAGCAGGTTTCACGGCATTTCAGGCGAGCTGCATGCAGCTTCGAAAGTTCTGCAATGCGGACATCGATCCGACGGTACATCCGGATGATTTTTTCTATAAAATTCAACGACCCGCCTTTTTCCATTTCATATAATGAATGATGCGAAGCTTTAGAGAAACCCTAATCAGCTTATATGCCGGCTGAACGGTTTCTGTTTTTCTTCTCTTGTCCGGCTTCCTGAAATTGACATCTCCCGGAGGCAAAATTACCATTTTTTCTGGAAAAGAGAATAAACAAAACGACAGAGGAATCGAAGCAATGGAAAACCTGCTGCGTCACGCCATGGACATGCTGAGGTCGGGCGGCGGGCTCCTGATCGCAACCAGCGGTCTTTCCGGAATTCCCCACATGACATCGGCCGGTCAGGCGAACTTAGGATCTGACGGCCGGATTGGCATTACCGAATGGTTTTGCCCGCTCACTTTGGAAAACTGATGGAAAACCGGAATGTCTCCATCCTGATCTACGATCCGGCGACCCGGGAAGGAAATCAGATGGTCGGCGTGGTCGAGGATATACGCGATGTCGCCGTCATGAACGGTTTTATGCCGGAAGGAGAGCCCGGAATCCCGCAGTTCGAACGGGAACTGGTCATCCGGGTGGATGCCGTCCTTGACTGCAGCCAAGGTCCTCACACGGATAGACCTCGGGACGAGCGGTAAAAAAAGAGAGAAGCCAGAATTCAGGAGTCAGAAGCCAAAAACCTTCTTCGCTTTTCTTCGTGTCCTTCGTGCCTTCGTGGTTCTATTCTTTTGAACCACAAAGACACAAAGAAGGGCGTTTATGCGTAATAAACCATCTGGTTATCCGGAAAACTCCAGTTAATGATTTCTCTCGCAGAGCCGCTGAGGACGCGGAGAGTTCCTCTGCGGCTCTGCGAGAGGATATTCGATCTGCTTGGCACCTTCCCATCACTGGAGCGAGCGGATAACCAGACTAAATTACTCCCTGCGGAATTCACTCCGTTCATTCCGCCCGGTTTACAATGGAAATAAGGGTATTTTTCATGACCTTGCCGGTTTTCATGTCTTTCCAGGGAGTCTGGATGGTGATTTCCGCATCGCATTCGCCGGTGGACATCATCCGCTTCAGGAATTCGTTGTACTCTTCGCCGCACCGCTTCAACAGCGCCCCATTTTCATCGGCGTAAATTCGTTTGAATCCGGATTGCCCTTCAAAAAACTGAACAACCGACAGGGCGCCGTCCTCCGACTGGTACGCGGAACAATTGACCGCCAGGGTCTGTTTCAAAAACTGCGTGGTGCCTGCATCGTAGACGGCGCCGGGATAGGCCGTGATCCCGATGTCCTCCGGGGAAAAAGCCGTGCCGACAAGCTCGCGGACGGTACCGGCATGCTCGAACGCCTCCTGCTCTTCCTGCTCATCTTCAAAGGATTGCTGTGCGTTCCAGGCATCCTCCGGATTCATGTAGGTTTTTCGCTGAACGACAATGCTGGTTTGAATCTTTTTGTTGTCATTTCCATCAAAGGTGTGGTGGAAGTCGTCGTGCACCATAAGATCGAAACTGGTGACATCCGCATTCTTTTCCCCGACCATCCAGGCAAAATCGGCAGAACTGATCCACTTGTCCGGCTTAAACGGCTTGCGGACTTTTTTCATCAGGGCTTTTTCGTTAATTGCGTCCTTTTTACTGTAAACGGAGAAATCCATAAAATGGATGTTGTAGAAGACCGGTGAAACGGTTCCCGGCGCGATTTCGCTGGTGTCAAAGTACTCGGAACCATCTTCTTCCGTACCGCCCAATTCCTTCAGGTAAAACTGCAGGACTTTTTCCGCGGGCGCCGCGAC
>JAGXHH010000118.1 GCA_024636355.1 Desulfobacteraceae bacterium
CCATCGAGGTGATCGAAGCGCTGGCCGAATCGGAAATACTGGTCCACGGGATCCCGGTGCGACCGGGTAAGCCGACAATCCTGGCCGCGGTTTCCGGCAAAGCGGTCTGGGGGCTGCCGGGCCATGTCACATCTGCCTTGGTTGTTTTCGAAATTTTCGTCGCCCCCATGGTTCGACACATCGGCGGCAATGCACTATTTTTAGAAAAACGTCATCGCATCGCCGCGATCCTGACACGAAATCTGGCATCGGCACAGGGTCGGATCGATTATGTCCGGGTCCGGATTTTCGAACGCGACGGGCTATACTACGCCGAACCGATTCTCGGTCCGTCCGGCTTGATCCGGACCATGGTCGAGGCCGATGGCCTGATCGAGATCGACCTGAATACGGAAGGCCTGGAAAAGGGGAGCGCGGTGCGGGTGATCACTATATAGTGCCTGAACGAAAACTCAATTCTCGGTGACGGGTAACCACGTAGGAGCGGGCCATGCCCGCGAAATACATCCGCCTTCGCGGGCATGGCCCGCTCCTACAGAGTTCACCGGGAATTACTCAGCTGAAAAATCCTGGTTTTCGTTCGGGCACTATATAGGATAGCGCCGTAGTACGATCAGTTTAACTCGAGCTATCTTTTTTTCTTCTTGCTCTTAATCTTAATCTTAATCTGATCCTTATAATGAAGCAAGAGTAAGAGCAAGAGCAAGAGCAAGATGAACCGACTTGATTCCATCTCCATTAATAAGAAATATCAAATGAATACCTCCCGCAATATCTATCTGAAAATGCTTTCACTGGAAGCGGCTCGGCAGACGATGTTTACCGCCTTTGATCCATCGTCGGGTACGCCGGGTGTCGAAACCGTCCCGGCGGCAGAAGCCGTGGGGCGTGTGCTGGCCGAACCGGTGTACGCGCGCCTTTCCTCCCCGAATTTTCATGCCGCAGCCATGGACGGCATCGCCGTAAAGGCGGAATCGACCTACGGGGCCGCCGAATCGGCACCCAAAAGCCTTGCCGTCGGGACCGAGGCGATCTTTATTAATACCGGCCATATCATGCCCGCGCACACCAACGCCGTCATCATGATCGAACATGTCCAGGTCACGGACGATGCCCGCATCACCATCGAAGCGCCGGCGTTTCCCTGGCAGAACGTCCGACGGATGGGTGAAGACATCGTGGCCACCGAACTGCTCTTCGCCCGAAACCACCGGGTAACCCCCTACTGCATCGGGGCGCTGCTCGCCGGCGGCATCCGGGAGGTGCAGGTGATCAAAAAACCGCACCTGCTGATCCTCCCCACCGGCTCCGAACTGGTCGAACCGGGTGAGCCTCATCTGCCGCCCCCCGGCAAAGTGATCGAATCAAATTCCCATGTTCTGGGGAAAATGGCCGAAGCAACCGGCGCCCGATATTTTCGTCACGACATTGTCGCCGACGATTTTAAAACCATGACGCAAACGGTATCGGATGCCGCCGCCGGGGATTACGACATGATCCTGATCATCGGCGGCTCATCTGCGGGCAGCGAGGATTACGCCCGGGCGGTGATCGAAGAACTCGGCGAAGTGCTTGTCCATGGCGTGACGATCATGCCCGGCAAACCGACCCTGATCGGCAGAATCAAGGATACGCCCGTATTCGGCATCCCCGGTTATCCGGTTTCGGCCATCATCGCCTTTGAACAGTTCGTCAGTCCCCTGATCGCGGCCATGCTCAACCAGCCGGAGCCTGATCCGGAAACGATCACCGTGCACCCGACCCGGAAAATCCCGTCAAAACTCGGGATGGAAGAATTCTTGCGGGTCAAGCTCGGCCGGGTGGGCGACCGGGTCGTGGCCGCCCCCCTGCCCCGTGGCGCAGGAACCATTACCAGCATCACCGAAGCCGACGGCATGATCCGCATCGGTGCCGACAGCGAAGGACTCCGGGAAAACCAGACAGTAGCCGCCCGGCTACTCCGGCCGCGGCACGCCATTGAAAATACCCTGGTTGCCGTGGGCAGCCATGACAATACGCTCGATGTCCTGGCCGACCTGATGCGGGCCCGGAGCGCAACCTACAGCCTGTCTTCAAGCCACGTGGGGAGCATGGGCGGACTGGTGGCCATCAAAAAAGGCCTCGCCCACATGGCCGGCTCCCATCTGCTCGACACCGCCGACGGCTCCTATAATGTCTCCTATATCCGCAAATACCTTCCGGGTATCCCGGTCCGGCTGGTGCGCCTGGTCGATCGGGACCAGGGGCTGATCGTGCCGCCGGGCAATCCGAAACAAATTAACGGAATTGCCGATCTTTCCCGAAAAGACGTCACCTTCATAAACCGCCAGGGCGGGTCCGGCACCCGGGTGCTGCTCGATTACCACCTTCAGCAGATGGGCGTTTCACCGGATGCCATCCGGGGGTATGAAAACGAGGAATTCACCCACATGGCCGTAGCCGTAGCCGTCCTGGGAGAGACCGCCGATGCGGGACTCGGCATCCACGCGGCGGCAAAAGCCCTGAGACTCGACTTCATTCCAATGGTCACCGAATCGTATGACCTGGTCATCCCGGAAATCTTTATAAACCTCCCCCAGATCCGTCTGGTTCTCGAGATCATCGGCTCCGGGGAATTTGAGAAGCGGGTTAAGGCCCTGGGCGGTTACCACACGCAGGATACGGGGAAGGTGCGGGTTGGAGAGGTTTAAGGGCAGGTTTAGGGTTTAAGGTTTAAGGTTCAGGGTTCAAGGTTCAATGTTCAAAGTTCAGGGTTTAAGGTCTAAGGTTCAGGGTTCAGACCCATGACCTTGATTTTTCGTGCACGTGAACGTACACGTGCTCGTGCACGTGCACGGCTTTTAAAGACCTTGGGTTACAGGGTATACCAGTTCATACAGTTTAGATTCGGTGAAATGTGCCTGTGATTAACGGGTGACCATGTAGGAGGTAGGAGCGGGCCATGCCCGCGAAAATGCATCCGCCATCGCGGGCATGGCCCGCTCCTACAGAGCCTTTCGACGTTCACCGAGAATTGCTATCCACTTGAGCAAACCATAAGAGGAGATGACGATGAATCCAGAGATTTTCAGGGAGTACGATATCCGCGGCATTGCCGGAAAAGACATGACCGACGCCGATATCCGCAGTCTCGGCATGGCGATCGGCACGTATTTTTCTGGCCACGGTGTGCGCCTGCTGACAGTGGGCCGGGACTGCCGGCTGACATCGGACCGGTATGCCGAAATGATGATCGAAGGGCTTGTCGCCACCGGTTGCCGGGTAATCGACATCGGGGTATGTCCCACCCCGGTGCTCTACTTTTCCATCCCCCATTTTCAGACAGAAGGCGGCGTGATGATCACGGCCAGTCACAACCCTCCGGAATACAACGGATTCAAAATCTGCAAGGGACTCGATTCGGTCCACGGCCGGGAGATCCAGAAAATCCGGCAGATCGCCGAAGCCGGTCAGTTTACATCCGGCAAGGGGTCGATGGTGACAGAAGACGCCATTACGCCATACAAACATCATCTTTTGAACAACATCCGGATTGAAAACCCGATCCGGGTCGGCATCGATGCCGGAAACGGCACGGCCGGCCCGGTGGCCTTGCCGCTGCTTCGGGAAATGAACTGTGAGGTCCACCCCTTGTACTGCGAAATGGACGGTACGTTTCCCAACCATGAAGCCGACCCCACGGTCCGTAAAAACATGGAAGACCTCATCGCCCTGGTCAAAGAAAAGCGTCTCGATGTGGGAATCGGCTATGACGGCGATTCCGACCGGATCGGGGTGGTCGATGAAAAAGGCGAGATCATATACGGCGACCAGCTCATGATCATTTTTGCCCGCGAGATCCTGTCGCGCAAACCGAACGCCACGTTCATATCCGAGGTCAAGTGCTCCAAGACCATGTACGACGATATCGAAAAACATGGCGGCCGGGCGATCATGTGGAAAACGGGGCACTCGCTGATCAAGGAGAAGATGAAGCAGGAAAATGCGGCTCTGGCCGGCGAAATGAGCGGACACATGTTTTTCGCAGACCGTTATCTCGGCTTTGACGACGCCATTTATGCCTCCTGCCGACTGCTGGAGATTCTGTCTAAAACCGGCAAAAAAATGGACGAACTCCTCGAAGGGGTTCCCGAGACCTTCAGCACCCCGGAAATCCGGGTCGACTGCCCCGACGACAAAAAATTTGCCCTCGTGAAAAAGGCGACGGAGCGGCTCCGGGACAAATACCGGGTCATCGACATTGACGGGGTCCGTATCGTTTTCGATGACGGCTGGGGGCTGGTACGGGCCTCGAATACCCAGCCGGCACTGGTCATGCGGTTTGAAGCCCTTTCCAAAAACCGGCTGGAAGAAATACGGAACGTGGTGGAATCGACCATTTCTGACATTCAGAGGGAAACAGCGACATAACGTGATCGCTATGTAACAATTACCTGCACTTACATTTTTCATTCTGATGTGGCCGAAGAAGTGATAATCCTGCTTTACAACATCTCCCGGAAACGGTAAATATGCGCATCGAGATGCTTTTCAGTTGGTGGACTTCGCCTCTTTGCTGATATTTTTTTTACCGTGGACCCCTCCGTCCACTCTTTCCCGGGGCGTTTAAGGCCGCCATTTCCGTTTCGGGCGGCCATCCATTTGATTGAACGCATCGTCAACTTGTTTAAACGTGCCGAAAACCCCGTATTGTGCAATATTCACAACGAGCGCAAACCGGGTGGGGGTGCAATTGTTTAGTCCAGTTATTCTAATTTGACAATCAGAATGCGGAGGTTTTGAAATGAAGGTGCTGATCAGCGATAATCTTGGCGAAGCCGGTGTCAAGATCCTCAAGGAAGCCGGTTTTGATGTGGATGTGAAAACCGGGCTGCCGCCGGAACAACTCCATTCGATCATTGGCGATTATGACGGTCTGGTCATCCGCAGTGCGACTAAGGTTACCGAAGAACTGCTGGCACATGCCGGCCGGTTGAAGGTGGTGGGACGCGCCGGTATCGGGCTCGACAACGTCGATATTCCCGCAGCCACCCGCAAAGGTGTTGTGGTGATGAACACCCCGGGGGGCAACGTGGTGACCACGGCCGAACATTCCATCGCAATGATGCTCTCCCTGACACGCAACATTCCCCAGGGAACAGCCACGATGAAGGCGGGGATATGGGAGAAGAAAAAGCTGATGGGCCGGGAAATATGTGACAAAACCCTCGGGATCATCGGTTTCGGCAAAATCGGCTCCGTAGTTGCCTCACGGGCGCGGGGTTTGAAAATGCGGGTTATTGTCTATGATCCGATCGTGCAGCCCGATCAGCTCCAGAAACAGGGTTATGAAAGCGTTTCCCTGGACGAACTCTACGCACAAGCCGACTACATCACTATTCACGTGCCGCGCAATAAAAACACCCTCGGCATGCTCGATAAAGCCGCTTTCGAAAAGATGAAAGACGGGGTGATGGTCATCAACTGCGCCCGCGGCGGCATTATTGACGAGGATGCACTCTGTGATGCCATGAAAGCGGGTAAAGTCGCCGGTGCCGCCCTTGATGTATTTGCAACCGAACCGCCGCCGGAAGACCATCCGCTTCTAAAACTCGATAACCTGATCGCCACCCCGCATCTCGGGGCATCGACTTTCGAGGCCCAGACCAATGTGGCAGTCGCCGTGGCGAATCAATTTGTCGAATTTCTTCAGAACAACAATGTCATCAATGCCGTAAACGCCCCTTCGGTTTCCGGACAGGTGCTTGAAAAACTCAGCCCGTTTATCTATCTTGCCGATCGGATGGGCTGCCTTCAGGCCCAATGCATATCCGATCAGATAAAGTCTTTGCACATCCAGTACAATGGGGATTTTTTCGGTTTCGACCTTACGCCGGTCACTACCGCCTTCATCAAGGGACTGCTCTCCTACCGGATGAGCGATGAAGTCAACTCGGTCAACGCCCCGCATATCGCCAAGGATATGGGAATCAAGATCACGGAATCGAGTACGCCTGAATCATCGGAGTTCACGCACCTGATCACCACGACCGTCGAAACGACCACCGGGACCAGCCTCATTGCCGGCACCGTGTTCAGCAAATCGGATGCCCGGATTGTCCGGATGGACAATTTTCGGATCGAAATCATTCCCCAGGGACTGTCTCTTATACACATCTGACGCTGCCGACGA
>JAGXHH010000119.1 GCA_024636355.1 Desulfobacteraceae bacterium
CCTCCAGATTGTGCGCCCTCCTCCTTCCGCGCCACCGGGAAAACATTTTACATATCCCCCTTCAGGTTACATCTTTGATTATCGAACCACCGTTTAAAAAAAATTTGCAGCAACAATATGCTTCATTAATTTGATGGATTCGTAAAAAGCAAAACGAACCACAGAGAACACAGCGCGGCCATGGCCGCAACCAAACTATATCAAACCACAGAGACATTGCGGACAGCGATTTGAATACATGAAGACCATGAAGAACATGAAGGTTTAAAATTAAAAAATCCCTTCATGGATCTTCATAAGACCTTCTTCATGTTCTTCATGTTAAAAAATCTTGTTCACAAAACAAGACATTCTCGGTTAGTAGCACAAAGGCCACAGAGATATGCTACGAGGCCATCAATATTGCCGCATGCCATTATCCTCTGAAAAACAAAAGGAGAACGCGAATGAATGAACGACGATTTTACATTTTCATAGGGTTGATCACCTGCCTGGCCACCGTGCTGTTTCTTTCTTTGCCGGCGGCGGGCATCGCACAGGATCGTCCTGATGCCGGATCGATTGAACGCATTTCTCCGGAATCGGCAATGGAAAAACTTGATTCCGGCGAGGCGGTCCTGGTCTGTGCCTATGATGATCAAACGTGCAGTAAAGTCATGATCCCGGGGGCGATTTCTAAAGATGAGCTGGCCCGGAAGCGGTCGTCACTGTCAAAAGACCAGGAAATCATATTTTATTGCGCCTGACCGAGCGAGGCCACCTCCGCCGGTCTGGCGGCTGTGTACACGGCAGATGGTTTCCGGAATGTCAAGGCAATCGAGGGCGGTTTCGAGGCGTGGAAGGCAAAGGGGTATCCGGTGGGAAAAGAATAACTGCAAAAAACCGTGCACGGACTTAAAATATGGGGTTTTGTGTACTAAAATACATGCCATCCCCCATTTCAGACACATGCCGTATGCCATACCGTAATCAAAAGATGTTTATTGACGGATAGTTGAATCGCGTTTTTCATAAACCAATGCGTACGGGCGATATTCAAGGGGGTTGCCATGATGAGGATCATCCGGGACATACTCAGGGAGAAGGGAACGGAAGTTTATTCCATTTCACCGGATGCAACGGTTTTCGAAGCTCTCAGCCTTATGGCTGAAAAAAACATCGGGGGCCTGGTGGTATTTGAAAACGACCGGATCATAGGACTGATTTCCGAACGCGACTACGCCCGCAAAGTCATCCTGAAAGGCAAGCATTCCCAGGACATACCAGTTCGCGAGATTATGACAAAAGAGGTCGTCACGGTCGATCCGACGTTGAATCTGGAAAAATGCATGCAACTGATCACAAATAAACGGATCCGGCATTTGCCGGTAATAGAAAATGACCGGTTGGCCGGCATAATTTCCATCGGCGACATCGTCAAGGGGATCATCACAGATAAAAAATTTATTATCGATCAGCTCGAACATTACATAAAAGGATCGCAGTAGGAAATATCCCGGTTTACCGGAACATGGGCGGGTTTGAAAACCCTACGTCCCACCGCGAGCTCATCTCCGATGTAACCAAATACAAAATCTGGTTATCCGAAAACTCAAGTTAATGATTTCTCTCGCAGAGCCGCTGAGGACGCGGAGTGTTTCTCTGCGCTCCCAGCGCCCTCTGCGAGAGGATATTCGCTCTCCTTGGCACCAAAAAGTTTAGACTTGCCGATCACTGTAGCGAACCGGATAACCAAATTACAAAAATCCATCACCGATTCGGGCGGACGCGGGCAGTGGGTTCCGCCTGCAACGGGTCATCGGGCCAATAGTGCTTCGGATAGCGGCCCTTTAATTCTTTCTTCACTTCCGGGTATCCGGTTTTCCAGAAACCGGCCAGATCCTGCGTGATCTGGACCGGGCGGCCGGCCGGCGAAAGCAGGTGAATGAGCAGCGGATGTTTTCCTGCGGCAATCGTCGGGGTCCGCTCAAGACCGAACATTTCCTGCAGGCGTACGGCCAGAACCGGCATTTCCCCCGAATAATCGATCGGAATCCGCGACCCGCTCGGCACGGCAAAGTGCGCAGGGGCGAATTCGTCCAGGCGCTTGCGCTGCGGATATGCCAGCAGGTTCGAAAGCGCAATTTCAAGACCCTTTGCCGTGATGTCACGCAGCCGGGTCATGCCCGATACATAAGGCGCAAGCCAATTTTCCAGGTTGGCTTCAAGGCCCTCGTCCGAGACATTCGGCCACTCATCTTCTTCTGCAAAAAGTCGTCTCAAAAAATTGACGCGCTTCTGCCAGCTGCGCAGCGCTTTTGTCCATGGCAGGGAGGCAATCCCCGCCTGCCGAATGCCTTGCATAAGGACATTCTGCACCTGCTCGGCATCGGGTGCGGCAAGCGGTTCGCTCTGCAGGGTCAGGGCGCCGAATTTCAATTCACGTCGGGCGGCAACCGCTTTGCGCTCCGCATCCCATTCCACGACATCCACAGTTTCCGTCTGCCCGGCGAATTGTTCTTTAAAAAGGCTCAAATTGTAAGCGGCGGCTTTGAAAATGCGGGAATTGCGCCGTTCGCCGTCGAGTTCCACCGCCACCAGCCAGGATTCGGTGGAAAGGGGGGCCGCCGGGTCGAGATACGCCCCCCGGCCGTTGGCCAGTATATAATGTCCCCGGACGCCGGTGCGCACCTGGGCAATCCGGTCCGGGTAGGCCAGGGCCAGCAGCTTCCCGATAGACGCATCTTTCCGATTTCCAGCGATGTTTTTGAAACGCCGGCGCAAATGGGCTGCAGTACGGATCACCCACCGAACGGCGGATTCGTCGATCGTTGCGCCGGGACATCGAAACGGTATGTTGCGCCGCACCGCCGTTACCAGGTCGATCCGGAGCTGCATGTCGACGTCCTGCCATCCATAGTCAAAACGGAACGGATCACGCTCGATCAGCAGGGCCGCAAGATCGCAGGCGATCTCCTGCTGCCCCATTTCGGCTGCCGCCAGCAGCATATGCGCCATGCGGGGGTGTGCCGGAAGGGCGGCCGTCTGCCGGCCGTGTTCGGTAACCCGGCCGTTCTCATCCAGGGCCCCCAGGGACCGAAGCAAACCACGGGCGCTTTCGCAGGCATGCAGCGGAGGCGGATCGAGCCAGTTAAGCGTACCCGGATCGTCCACGCCCCAGATCGCAAGTTCGAGTACCAGCGAGGCAAGGTCGGCTTCCAGTATTTCCGGCCGGTGGGCCGCGACAAGCCCCTGGTGGACGTTTTCCGACCAGAGGCGGATGCAGACGCCCGGGGCCGTTCGCCCGGCCCGGCCGCGCCGCTGATCGGCCGAAGCCCGGGAAACCGGCACGGTTACCAGCCGGGTCAGCCCGCTGCGGATATCGTACCGCGGAATCCGCGAAAGGCCGCTGTCCACGACTACCCGGACATCTTCTATGGTGAGACTGGTTTCGGCAATGGAAGTGGCGAGCACGATCTTACGCTTTCCTTGCGGGGCAGGAGAAATGGCCCGATCCTGCTCCTGCTGTGGCAGGCTGCCGAAAAGCGGGGCAACGATCCATTCGGGGCCAAGTTCTGCCGCATTGAGCCGCTTTGCCGTCTGCCGGATTTCCGAAGCACCGGGCAGGAACACCAGGAGGCTTCCCGATTCGGTGCGGGCGGCACAAAGCACGGCGTCCGCAATGGCATCAATCGATGCGGCCGGCGCATGCCGTCCCGCGTACCGCGTCTCGACCGGAAATTCCCGGCCCGGACAATCAATCACCGGGGCATCTCCCAGCATCGCAGCAACCGGCTCGGCCATGATGGTGGCCGACATGACAAGCAACCGCAGATCCGGGCTGAGCACCCCCTGCATGTCGCAGCAAAGCGCAAGCCCCAGATCGGCATCGAGGCTGCGCTCGTGAAACTCATCGAAAATCACCAGGCCGACTCCCTCCAGCGAGGGGTCCCCCTGAAGCATCCGGGTCAGCACCCCTTCGGTGACCACCTCGATGCGCGTGGCCGCACTGACCCGGCTGTCCATCCGGACCCGGTAGCCGACCGTCTGCCCCACGTCTTCCCCCAGCAAATTGGCCATTCGACGCGCCGCAGCCCGCGCCGCCAGCCGCCGGGGGGCCAGCATCATGATCCTGCGTCCGGCAAGCCAGTCGCTGTCTATGAGGGAAAGCGGCACCAGGGTTGTTTTGCCGGCTCCGGGGGGCGCCTGAAGAACCGCGCAGGCATGTTTCGAAAGGGCCTTTTGGAGGTCCGGCAGAACCGATTCTATTGGGAGGCCGTATTCCGGCATGGTTGTTAGAGGTTCAGGGTTCAAAGTTCAGGGTTCAAGGTTCTCCGTAGCGGCAGGAAGCACTTATGCACGATCTGTTTTTTTGGTGCGCGTGTTCGTACCCGGTCTTTTTTGCTTATCGAAATCCGGTTTCACAAGATGGGGTTGCATGATGGTTTCGATGCGGAACCTCTGTTTTTCCACCATATTTTTCTCCGCATCCGGTTCAAGTTGAATCATGTCGCCGTACTTTATCGTAACTTTTGAAAACGGTATCGGCAGCAGGAATTGATCCCAGCTGTTAAAAATCCAGGCGTTTTCCGCAACCATATGGACAGGGACGATGACCGCTCCGGCGCCCTGCGCCAGATACACCGCACCTTCTTTTACAACCCCTGCCGGCCCCCGGGGGCCGTCGAGGATATGAGCGGCCAGCCCGTTTGTCTGCAATTGCCGAATCATCTTCACCAGCGCTTTGCGGCCGCCCCGGGAAGAAGAGCCGCGCACGGTGTGCCAGCCGGTCAGGTTGGCGACACCGGCGATCAACTCCCCGTCCTTGCTCTGGCTGATCATGAGGCTGGGCTGCAACGGGGCGTACTCCTTGAAGTACCGGATCAACGAAAAAAACTGCTGGTGCCAGACGCACAGCAGCACCCGGCCGCCGGACCGCAGGTGGTCCATCCACTCTTTTTCATTTTCCACCCGCAAGCGAAACGTCCAGGAATAGATCCGGATAAAATGGTAAACGAGGCGAATCATCGATTTTGACGTAAGCATTTTCTTCAACTTCAGCGACATGAAAAATTCCTTGTAGATTTGGAAACACGCTTGGCAATAACTTTAAAGAACAGGAAAACGAAAGCGGTACAGGATAAAACCGCTTTCAGATAATGTCCATCCGAAATGAGATATTTTTTCAAATTTCAAAAAAGATGGGATTTTGACGTTCACGCGTATTCACAGGGGCTCGAAACGGCAGAAAAAAAATGCTGCAAACACTCGTGAGGCACGGAATAGGACTTGAGCCGGGCGGTCAATGCTGTGGCATTGGGGAAAATTCCACGCCGAAGGTGGACGGGGCTGATTGACCCCGGGCAAGTATGTCCGGGGTCGTTTGGACGTCCCGGAAGGCGATTCGTGAATCGCCCCTACAACGTGAGGGAATTGTACAATGGTCATTCGTAGGGGCGATTCACGAATCGCCCCCGGGCGGGGAGAACCCCCGCCCGGGTCGGGATGTGAATCCCGACCTGCAATTTTACCATTAAGCCGCCTGGGAGCCGGGGTCTGCCGGGGGTTTTATTTGCAGGGCGCTCAGTGTTTCTTCGGTCGGACGCCCCTGGGGGTCCCATCCCATTTCACTATAGAACATCCGGACCATCGCCTGCATCCGCTGCGGGAAATCCCCCGACGGGTTTTCGGAAATTCCGGGGGAATCGGAAAACATGGGCGGCAGCCGGTCGTCTTCGGCCCCCGCGCCAAACCGCATGTTCAACAGCCGTTCCAGGTTGATGATCCGCTCCCCGATGGTCATGAGTTCGTCCGGGCGGACGGTATAGCCCAGGAGTATGGTGGCGAGTTCGGCTTCCCTGACCAGGTCGAAGGCGCCGAGAAGCGACAGGGCCGGCACTTTGCACAACCCGAGGCTGTCGAGCGCGGCATTGACGAGCATGGCGCGACGAATCAGGGGAGCCTTCCCGAAAATGGAATCGAGATTGACGGCATCTTTTGTGCCGAATTCATCGACGGCTTTTTCCGCGGGCCAGGTATATTCCATGGATGCGTAGATGCTGCTGAAATCCCCGCCCCGACTCGATACGGCATATCCGAGGGCCGTTCCCATGATATGCGACGGGTGATAGGCAGCCAGTTCAAGCCCCTTGACATGGGCGGCATAATCGGCTGCACCGCTTCCAATGATCTCCGCGGCCCGGCGAACGCCAAGGGCCAGGATCTTCCCCAGGCCTTCACGATTCGCAATCCGGCGGATCAGCGCCTCCATGGATGCCGGATTCCCCCAGGACAGGTCGAGGCCGCCGCAGTCTTCAGG
>JAGXHH010000120.1 GCA_024636355.1 Desulfobacteraceae bacterium
GGGTGTACCGGTGCCCGTTATGCGAGGATTACCCCCTGCACAGCATGTATATCGATGAGACCGGCAAGCTGGTGGCGGCCGGAAAAATCAACGAGTCGGACCTGTTTGCCTTGAAAATACCCGAAGGCTGCGTCATCAACCGGCTGGTACAGAGCGGCAACCTCTCCTATGACACGGCCGGCTGTCCGGAATACCGTGTTGCCTGCTGCCTGTTGAAAGAAGAGATGGGATGAAAAAAAGTTCAAGGTTCAAGGTTCAAAGTTCAAGGTTAAGACCCGAAGGGATGAAATGTCCTCCGGCCTTGGGAGTAGTGCCCCGGTTTCTTCCGTGCACGTGCACGGCATTTGTTTTTAAGCGGTCGGGAAGAAACTGGATCCCGGCCTCCGCCGGGATGACGGTTTGGGACAGCCCCCCTTTCCTTATTTAATCCCGACCCTAAACCCTGAACTTTGAACCTTGAACCTTGAACGCCCCTCCAAATCAGATCCCCTTTCCTCAACTCCCCCCTTGACAAGAACCGCATGATCGTTACTTTATTTATATAATAACCTGCTGATATAATTATTTATAGTTACATTCATCTGTAAATAATAAGTATCAGTAACAAGCCGGGGAGGCAGAAGCCATGAACCGTGTCAAGATCTCGTTGATTGACAATGATTTCAATGTTCAGGCCGCAGCGGATATCGATTTTCATGACAACCAGGATCGCAAATTCGCCGAATTTCTGAAGGAATTATCCGATCAGCTGGTGACGGGCGAATCGGCGGAGGTGGAAATTGAAGGTCTGGGCAAACCGGTGAGGTTCACGGTGGGGGAGACGGCGCAATAAACCGATTTAGCTGATCTTCAGCCAGAGCATTCGGGCGGAGGTGGCCCCGGTATTTGTCCACTGGGAAGGCATTTCTTTATCCAGGCAGATCAGGTCGCCGGTGCGAAGACTGTAGGAAACGGCGCCCAGTTTCATCTGCAGTTTGCCCGAAAGGACGTAGCCGAGTTCTTCGCCCTTATGGATGAAAAAATGGGCCGGGAGTGTGCTTTTGGGGTGAAGTTCGATCAGGTAGGATTCGGTTTTCAGATCGCAGTCGAGTGGTGTCAGCAAGCGGGCCGTAATGCTGTCTTTCGGCATGTCGGGCAGTGAAACGGTTGCCGCTTCGGATTCGGAAAAAACGAGCCGACGTGAAACCGCGTTGTGTTCCTGGAAAAAGGCACTCATTTCAACCGACAGGGTTTCTCCCATCTTGATCAGTGCGGGGAGCGACGGATAGATCTGGCTGCTTTCCACCTGGGAAATGTTGCTGGGCGTTACGCCCACGAGTCTGGCCAGTTCCGTCTGGGACAGGCCGCGTTTTATCCGCAGTTCCCGGATTCGCCGACCGAGATCGACCTGACCGGTGGGGCGTTTTTCCTTGTTAAACGATATTGACAGCCCGTTGGACCAATAATAAAGCGGGGTGTTGATGGTATCGATCTCCCGGTTTTCCGCTTTTAAAATCGATAAAGATGTCTTTCCCCGTTTCAGTGACAGTTCGATTGCCACTTGGGCGATCTGGTTGATTGCCGCTTTCAATCGCTTGGAGTGGGCATTTTTCTCCATGATCCAGTAGCCGATGGTGTTGAGTTCATACAACCTCGGACAGGTGTGCGTATAAAAGCGGCTGATCTGGTCTTCTCCGGCCCAGAGTTCCTGCATGCCGGTCAGGCTTTCGAATACGAACCGGACATCCCCGGTCATGGCGGAATGTGCTTTTAAAAAGCTGCCCATCACCTGGTCGGGGTCATGGGGTTCATTAACCTGCGTGATGCGGCAGGGCCATTTGTCATTGCCGTCATTATAAAACTGGAGAAAAATGTCGGCGCCTTTTCCCTTGCCGAAGGTAAAGCAGTCGAGAATGGTGAGATGTTCGCTTTCGGCAAGTGGGCCGAGCTTGTCCATAAGGTTGCGGGGGGAGCGGTCGAAGCTGACATAAATGAAGGATTTCCCCTGGGCAAGAGATGTCTGCAGAAAATTCATACTGTAGACGGCGGCCAAGCTGCCGGCATCATCATAGACGACGACATTGTCGCCGATCAGCAAACCGCCGAGAAGCGGGTCCAGTTCGCTGACGCCTGTTGAGATGCGGATGCGCTCTGATGCCATATCCCCTCCTTTATTCAAACATTAAACCGGAAGTTGATGATATCTCCGTCATCGACCGTGTAGGTTTTCCCTTCCAACCGGAATGTCCCCTGTTTTTTGGCCGCAGCCGTAGAACCGGCTGTGATCAGATCGGCATAGGAAATGATTTCGGCCCGGATGAATCCTTTTTTAATGTCGGAATGGATTTCGCCGGCCGCATCGACTGCCGCAGTCGCCTTGCGGATGGTCCAGGCGCGCACTTCGTCTTCGCCGACGGTAAAAAAGGATATCAGGCCAAGAATTTCATAGGACCTGCGGATAACCCGGTCGGTAGCCGACGCCGCAATGTTGAATTCCTCCAGGAGTTCGGCGGCATCCTCCCGGGTCATCTGGGCCAGTTCATGTTCGAGTTTGCCACGGATGACCATGCAGGCTTCGGCGGAAACGGCATCGGACAGCTCCGGCAGCGATTCGTCTTCATCGGTGTTGTTAAACAAGACCAGCATCGGCTTGGCCGAAAGCAGCCCGTATCCCTTCAACAGCCGCGAGCCGGCGATTTCAGGGAACCGGCGCAAAGGCGTTTCGCCTTCCAGCGCCGCCCTGCATTCGATAAGAAGGTCTTGTTCTTCTTTGTCGACCGGCTTTCCTTTCTTTGCCTCTACTTCCATCCGCTCGAGCCGCTTTTCCACTACACCCAGATCGGTCAGCATCAGATCCTGATCGAGCGATAAAAAATCGGATTCCGGGGTAGCGGGCTCGAACCCGAAGGCATTGTGGTTGCGAACGACATGAATCAGGGCATCGGCGTCGCGGGCCGAGCGCAGCAGGGTGGCGTCGGAACCCGATTCCCTTTTCTGCTCGGCCTTGGCGGGAAGCAGGTATTCGACCTGGGCGTAAATGGTCTTTTTCGGCTTGTACATGTCGCTCAGCAGATCGATGCGCTCATCGGGCACGGCAATGGTCCCCAGCCGGGTATCGCCTTTGCCGGCCGGACCGGAAAATTCATGGGTCAGCGCTTCGAAAACTGTGGTTTTGCCTGAACCGGGCAGGCCGATAATCCCGAGTTTCATTTTATTTTCCTTAAAAAAAGTTCAAGGTTCAAGGTTCAAAGTTCAAGGTTGAAAGGGACAAACCAAGGTTCAAGGTTCAGGGGTTCAAGGTTCAAAGTTGAAAAACAAAAACCAAGGCTCTGGGTTCAGGGTTGAGCTACAAAAAACTGATTTTGTGCAAGCATGAATTCCCTGCAACGCTACTGCCCGACTATTCAGGGTCGGGTTTTAACCTTGAACCGTGAACCTTGAACTTTGAACCCTTTTTTAACCCTTTTTCTTAACCTTGAACCTTGAACTTTGAACCTTCTTTAACCTTCTTCATTTATCTTAAACAACCGGCACGTATTTTCCCATACGGCGGCGGCAAGTTGTTCCGGATCTGTCTGTCTTACTTCGGCCAGTTTCAGGAGCACGCTTTTCACAAATGCCGGCTCGTTCCTGCGGGTCTGGTTCTTTTCCGGGGCGGGTGTAAGGTACGGCGCATCGGTTTCGACCAGGAGGCGGTCTTCCGGAATTTTCAAAGCCAGGCGGCGCAGGTCGACCCCGCGACTTTTAATGGTCAGGATGCCGGTGATGCCGATGTAAAACCCCATATCCAGATACTGTTCGAGTTCCCGATCGTTTCCGGAAAAACAGTGGACCACCCCGGTCTGTTCCGTTGCCAGGTGCGCGTTTAACAGTTCATGAAATCGGCCGCCGCTGTCGCGTTCATGAAAAATCAGCGGCAGTTTCAGCTCGCCTGCGATTTCCACCTGCCGGACAAACCATTTTTCCTGAATTTCTTTCGGTGAATACATCCGGTTGAAATCGAGCCCGGTTTCTCCCCAGGCCCGGACCACCGGATCGGACGCCAGTTGCCTGAGTTTTTCAAGACTCTTTTCCGTGCATTTTTCTGCATCATGGGGATGGACGCCCACGGATGCGTAGCAGCCGGCATGGGCTGCTGCAATGGAAACGGCCTGCCGCGATGTTTTTTCCGTGATGCCGACCACCATCATGGCCGTCACGGCATTTTGCCGGGCCCGTTCGATAACGGCATCCGTATCGGTATCATAGGCTTTATCGTTCAAATGGCAATGGCTGTCGAAAAGTATCATGCAAAAATCATCCCCATAACGTTATTTCAATAAAATCCATCTTTGTATCACCGGCCGGTGATCCGATCAATGCCAAATTCTTGCCGGGATTGGGAAAATCACCCGGAGATGATTACCGTTTTTGTATATATCGGTCAAAGTGTCCAGAAAGACAGACAAAGCAAGCATCCGAGGGCTTCATGGCTGCAACGGGAGAACGTGTCACAGGAAAAAATTGTCTCATCATTATCGAAGCGCAGAAAGATGCTTTATCTTTAACCCTAAACCTTGAACTTTGAACCCTGAACCTTGAACTCTAACCTTGAGGTCCACCTATGAATCTTGAAGGTAAAGTGGCCATCGTGACCGGTGCCGGTCGGGGATTGGGCCGTGCCGCCGCAACTGCCCTGGCAAAGGCGGGTGCAAAGGTTGTGCTGTTCGGTCCGGACACCAAACATCTTGAAGAAGCGGCCGGAGAGATTAAAAAATCCGGTTTTCAGGGCATCGTCGTGGAAGGCGATGTTTCCGTGGCGGGTGATGTGGATCGTCTGGTAAACGAAACCCGCAACCGGTTCGGCAGTGTCGATGTCTTGTTCAATAACGCAGGCATTATCGGTCCGCCCCGTTTCCTGGAAGATGCGAATGCGGATGCGTGGTTTACGGCGATAAACGTCAATCTCAGCGGCATGTATCTCACCTGTCGGGCGGCGATTCCCATGATGACTGAAAAGGGCGGCGGTCGGATTATTAATGTAACCTCCGGGCTCGGCCGGATGCCGTTTCCAAAGTTCTGCGCCTACTGCGTTTCCAAGGCCGGGGTCGACCAGCTCACTCGCTGCCTGAGCGAGGAGTTCCGGAACACTGGCATCCGGGTTAACGCCATTGATCCGGGAGTGATGGACACGCCCATGCAGGAGCAGATCCGGTCTCTGGGGGAGGAAAAACTGGGGAGCGATCTGCACCGCCGGTTTACGTCCTTTAAAACCCAGGGGGGCTTGACCGATCCGGGCCAGGTGGCCAAACTGGTGGTTTACCTGGCTTCCGAAGATGCCGGTGAGATTTCCGGCCAGGTTCTTTCACTTGCGGATCTGCCGGACGATTTTAGACGGATGCGATAATGTTATAAAAAAGATGTTTTGCACCCCATTTCTACGACCGTTCGCAAACGCCTGCCAGATGATGGAGAAGCGGGCCGTGACCGTGGCCGATTTTGCGATTCCGGGAAAGGACGATCAGGCGGTGGGTCAGCCGGACCGCCCATACGAAGGCGTCGGCCGGATTCTGCTTTTTCGCCAGGCAGGCGGCCATTGCCGATGAAAATGTGCAGCCGGTGCCGTGTGTGTTTTCCGTATCGATATATGGATGGGTTTCAATGACCCGTTCGATCCGACCGGCGCACCGGTAGAGCAGGACATCGGTGACGGTCTGTCCGGAGGGGCGATGCCCGCCTTTTAATGCAATGCCGGTCAGGTTCGGAAATTGATCGAGAACCGCCCGGCCGGCTTCCATCATGTCGACGACCGGCGCCCCGGAAAGGATTTCGAGTTCGTATAAGTTGGGTGTGACAAAATCGGATCGCGGCAGAATCTGGTCAACCAATGCGGCCACCGCCTGTTCGTCTATGAGCTGGCCGCCGCTGGTGGCCACCATGACCGGTTCGCAGACCACGGGACAGCCGCCCAGAAAGGGTGCGACCACTTCGCAGATTTTCCTGCCGGCCAGCATGCCAAGTTTGATCGCATCAACGCGCAGGTCATCATATACCGATTCCAGCTGTTGCTTTACAAAGTCGGCATCCACCGGAATGGCGGCCGCCACCGCCTTGGTGTTCTGGGCCGTCAATCCCGCAATGACGGCAGCCCCGTAGACGCCTCCGGCCATGAAGGTTTTCAAATCCGCCTGGATGCCGGCCCCGCCGGAAGGGTCCGAGCCGGCGATCGACAAGACGGTAGGGATTAGTGTTTTTGACATGAGTGACCTTTGCGTGCGGATTTAAGTAACGATTTTTGTAACTGTTCAGCAATACTTATCAATTTTGCGAAAAGCCGATCCGTGCACGTGCACGTGTACGTTCACGTGCATGAAAAACCGGTGACATCTGTGCCATTGATATTCCATTTAGCGTCATCAAAACGAAAAAGCAATTGGCAATGGGCATTTCGCTCAAACCAACAGCTTTCCTGTCTTGCTCTTGCTCTTGCTCTTAATCTTAATCTTAATCTTAATCTTAATTTTTAAGCTCCTTTTTTTGGTTTCGTGCACGTGCACGGCATTTGGGTTTAAGCTTTTTTCTTCAACAACTGCTCAGGTACGAGGGGATTGAGAGTAAGAGCAAGATTAAGATTAAGAGCAAGAAAAAAAAAGCCCGGAGACATCCTTGCGATCCCTCCGGGCTTTTTTATTTGTCCTTTGAATCCTGAAAAAAATCTTAGGAATTCAGGATTTTTTTCGCCGTCTCATCATTGGCATCCGCCACGTGGACGATTCCGGTTTCTGCTGCGGTTTCGCGGTTGGCGGCAAACAGATCGTTGCGGCTGATCTGGTCGAGGGAGAATTTCCGGGCGCCGGCCATGAGCTGCTGCAGGCCGCAGGCGAGCTTGTCGGCCAGGGTCCAGAAGGCAATGGCGCCATAGGGGATATTTTTCATATCATCCCTGCCGACCTTTGCTTCCACGTCATAGTAGCTGGCAAAGATTTCTTCCGGGGTGCTGCCGTAATCGCTGACCGTCTTGGGCAGCTTGTCCCAGTTGCCGGACAATTTTTCGCGGCGGTCCGGGTTGAGCGCGCCTTCGATGTTGGCGCCGAGGAAGCCCGGAATCATGATGGCCCGACCCATGCAGATCAGCTTGGTGAACGGCGCGCCCAGGGCCAGAGCCTTGAAGATGTGATCTTCCAGGGCGAATCCGCCGGCAAACGACATATCGACAACCTTCTGGCCGCGGGCGGCCAGGATGCTGGCGTATTCATGGGCTTTGGCATGCAGGTTGATCGACGGCACACCCCAGCTCTGCATCATGTTCCACGGGCTCATGCCGGTGCCGCCGCCCGAACCGTCCATGGTCAGCAGGTCGAGTTCGGCATCGGTGGCGAATTTGATGGCCATGGCCAGTTCTTCCATGCCGTAGGAGCCGGTCTTCAGCGAAATCCGTTTGAAGCCGAGGCTCCGCAGGTATTCGACGCTCTTCATGAAATCTTCCTGCACCTGGTCGACCTTGTCCAGGTTGGTGCCGCCAAGTCGGCTGTGGCGGGCAAAAGACGAAATGGCGCCCTTCTTGAAAGCGGCCTGGACTTCGGCCTTTTCCGGATCGGGGTCGACCACGTAGCCGCGTTTTTTCAGGAACAGGGCGTAATCGAGGCTGGTGACCTGGATTTCGCCGCCGATGTCTTTTGCGCCCTGGCCCCACTTGAGCTCGATGATGCATTTGTTGCCGTATTTTTCGGCAATGTATTCGGCCACGCCGTTTCGGGTATCTTCCACGTTCATCTGGACGATGATGGCGCCGTAGCCGTCATTGTAACGCAGGTAGCTGTCGATCCGGCGGTCGAGTTCCGGCGCCTTGGCAATTTTGCCGCCCGACATTTCCGATTCCTTGTCAACGCCGACCACGTTTTCCCCGATGACGACGGGAATGCCGACCAGGGATGCGCCGATGGCAAAGGAGTCCCAGTATTTGGCGGCAACGAAGGTCGATCCGAGCGCGCCGGTCATCAGCGGGATGCGGGCCTTTGTTTTGATTTCCCGGCCGAATTCGGTTTCCAGGCTGACGTTCGGGAAAATGCAGTCATCCGGATCATTCGACAGGCCCGGAGCGATGCCGTGCGCGCCATAGGCATATCCCTGGATGCGAAGTGCATTATAGGAGACGCCCACATGGGTGGTGTTGTTGGCGCCGGCGGTAACAATGCCGAAGCTTCTGGGATAAAGCAGTTTGCGACCGACCATGCTCGACATGAATGTCTCGCATTTACCCTGGCAGTCGGCACGGCAAAGGGTGCACAGGCTCGATTCTGCGGGATTGCCGCGGTTGGTGGTTCCCAGTACGTCGTTGCTCTTGGAAAATCTCATTTCTGACATGCAAGTCTCCTTGTAAATTTTTAAATATTATTAATGGCTTAGAATCTTCGAGGGGAAGGGCAAAAAAAAACGCCTCTTCTTCCCCTTCGGGGGATTGGAGACGTCGTTGTCTGCAAAAATTTATAAGTACTGCTTACACGCCATTGTGCAAGTTAATTGTCAATTATTAATAAAGTACAGGTTAATATGTCAAGGTTTTTTTAATTGCTAATTAATAGAGTTCTTCGGAGAGGAGTAGCGCTTCGGCAATGTTGCGCATCGATTTACGGGAATCCATGCTTTTCTTCTGCATCCAGCGGTAGGCGTCTTCCGCGCTTATATCCATACGGCGCATGAGAATCTCTTTGCCCCGTTCGATGAGTTTGCGGGTTTCGAGTTCTTCCTGGATGACCTTGGTCTTAATGACCAGTTCGGAATTGTAGATGGCCACCGCCGCCTGGTTGGCGACTGTGGTGATCAGGTTAACCTCGGTATCTGTAAACTCGTGGAAATCGGAAGTAAAACAATTCAGTACGCCGATCACCCGCTGGTCCTTGAGCAGCAGCGGGACGCTGACCATGGATTTGAGGCCGAGTTTGCGGGCCATATCCTTTTCCTTGAACAGCGGTTCCGACAACACGTCGGTCAGGATCATGGGGCGTTTTTCCGCGGCCACATAGCCGACCACCCCCTCGTTGATATTCAGGACGCGATCCTTGACGTACGCCGGCTCGATGGTCTGGGTGGCTTTGAGGCGGATTCTGGATTCCCTGTCATTTTCCTCGATCAACCAGAGCGAACAGATTTCTACACCGGTTACCTTGGCTGTCACCATGACGATGAGCTTGAGGATATCTTCCAGGTACAGGTCCGAATTGATGGCGCTGCTGATGTCCATCAGTCCCTTGATGAACCTGTCCGCACTTTCCGTGTCTTTAATATGTCCCATGATAAAATTCGAGAAGCTGCTTTATTTCTGGTTATCGCAAACAATACCCGTCCACTATATTCTTTCTGATGAAAAAAACAAGGTCGGCTTACTTCAACTGCTTGACGGATTCATAGATTCTGGAATTGGTGCAGACCTCGTAATATTTTCGGCCGGTGGTTCGCTTGATTTTGAAATTGCCGGGGGAGATTTCCGGAATATCGGCTTCCCGGATGATGATGCGCTGGTAATTGCCTGCTGCAGTGGGAAATTTCCCGGTATAGGCCGTAAACGGCTCGGGCTGGATTTCCGGGATCCGGGCTTCGAAGCGGGTCAGGTGGATTTCTTCGGCCAGTTTTTCAAAACCCGCCGGCGAGAGTTCAATCCCCATCACATTGTAGCGAAGCATCGGCGAATTGAGCAATTCGGCCATTTCCAGGCCCGAGGTGTCGATCTGGTAGACCTGGAGATTAAATGGGGGACGGGAACCGGAAAACCGCAGCCGGACGGCGCGGTCGCATTCCGCGAGCCGGTCGGCCTCGTTTATCGCCGGTGAAATCATGATCGGGTTGTTGCCGTCGTAAAAAAATGTCGGCGCTGCCGGCGAAAAACTGATCCCGATGCCGAGATCGAGCCGGGGCAACCGGTTTTTCCGGTTCTGGAGATTGTAGCGTTTGACCACCATCAGGATGTTGACGGCAAGTCCGCATGCCCGGGCCACACCGTACCATTTTTCGGGCGTTCCCTCGTGTTCGGAAATCGACATGATCACGGCATCGCCTTCGATAAAAACTTTTTCCGCCCCGTAGACGGCGATCAGATGGCTGATCGGGTCGAAAAAGTTCAGGCTGAAATTGGACGCCGGGTTCAATCCCTGGGCTTTCATCTGCTCGATGATACCGGTCGATCCCCGGACGTCGGCCTTGATGATCACGTGATTGATGATCGGTTTTTTACGGGTTCCCTGCTCGCGTTCCAGGATGAAATCGTACAGGGTATGGTTTTCCCGGGACAGCCGGATGATCTTGTCGTCTTCGGTCAGATTGATGCAATCGGCGGTTTCACGGAACAGGTAGTAATTTCCCAGATCCCGGTGATAGGTGGCAAAATCCTTTATAAAGCGGATCAGGTGTTCCTTTTTTTTCTTGTCGGAAACCCGTTTTGCGTCCGCCGCAACCCGTTTGAGACCGGCTATCGGCATTGATTTTCCCGAATATTTTTTAAACCGCGCGATTTTTCGCAGGATGCCTTTTTTCGCTTTGCTGACAACGGCAAACTGGAGGACTTCCTGTGGTTTCAAAGGCGGGCAGTAATATTGGATCGCCGGCTGGATTTCGTATGCCGCCACAATGCCGGCAAGCAGCTTTTCGTCTTTCATTATCCGGTAAAGAAGCTGGAGGAGCTTTTTCTGGGACGCTGCCTGACGTTTGAGTTCGCTGATGTGTTTCCGGTCCGCTTTACGCGCTTTTTCCTCTCCGACCCTCTTTTCGGTTTCCGGGTAATTGAACAGACAGTCCATGTTTTCCAGCCGCTTGAGCAGCAGGTCGACTTTTGCGTCAAAGGAAACGTGTGCGCCGTTGGCATAGCCGAGCGGCTTCTGAAATTCGTCGTCGGCATCGACGGGTGAAGCCGCTGTTTCCGTCCGGACACGATCGAAAAACGTTTCTATCGTGGCAATCAGGGTGTTGTAGTTCAGCGGATCTTCGAGGCGATGGCCCAGCAGGACGTAGTGGGCCATCATGAAGTAATCGTCGGGCCGGAAAGCCGTCTGCAGCAGGGGATTGTAGAACAGTTCCTCGGGCAGCAGGCCGTCGTCCCCGAAATTCAATTCCCTCAGTTCGTCTACTTCACGACGGGCCTCGATGAAATACGTGAACAGCTCGGTGCTGACATCCTGCAGGATCGCGTTTCGCCGCTGGATAATACCGGAGACCTCTTCGCGCAGCTTCAGGTGCGATTCGGTCCGGCGGGAAACTTCCTGCTTTCGGACCACGCTTTTAAAATGCTGGACGGCTTCCTCGTATTGATCGTTTATTTTTTCGATGAGCCGCTTGACGAGCGCAACCTGCGCCAGGTAATCGATCTGGATTTCCTGTTTTGATTTCGCCTGGTTGACGGCATTGGTCATCACGTCTTTGCAGGTTGTTTTGAACCGGGCGATTTCCTGGTGCCAGTTGAGCCGCTGGTGCAACTGCAGGGGGGCGGAGGCATCGGCATATTTCAGGATCAACTGAAATACGAGCGGGTCGACGCTTTTGACGAATTCCGGGCTGATATGGACATCGTACCGGAGGTTGTCAACGCCCAGTTTGAGCCGTTCCAGGGCTGTCTCTTATACACATCTGACGCTGCCGACGA
>JAGXHH010000121.1 GCA_024636355.1 Desulfobacteraceae bacterium
CGGCCAGGCTGCCGAGGTCGGCGATATTGTACATACCCGGCAGCACGTATTTGGCGCCGATCTGGAAAGCGGCATGGGGCAGGCCCCATCCCAGGGCATGAAACATGGGAACGAGCTGGTAGAAGCAGTCGCGCGGCGTCATCTCCGCATTTGCGCCGATGGCCATGGCATGCAGGTAAACGTCCCGGTGGGAATAATATACCCCCTTTGGGCGGCCGGTGGTGCCGGTCGTGTAACAGGCGCCGTAGGCGGATTTTTCATCCATGACCGGCCATGTGATTTCGGAATCGGCTTCGTTCACCAGTTTCTCATAACTGTAAATGGGGGAAAGCTTCGTGTTGATTTCCGACAGGTCTTTGTCGGTCATAATAATGTACCCCTTGACCGATTCGCACTGGTCCGCCACCATTTCAGCGATGGGAATCAGGGTTTCGTCAACCAGGATGTATTTGGCCTCGGCATGGTTGATCACATATCCCAGGTCGACCGGGGAGAGCCGGATATTGAGCAGAAGGAGAACGGCGCCGATTCCGGGAATCCCGTAATACGCCTCGAGGTGCCGATGGCAGTTCCAGCCGAGGACGCCGATCCGGTCCCCGACCTCGGCCCCGATTCCCGTCAGGGCATTGGCGAGCCGCCGGACCCGGTCATAGGTTTCGGAATAGGTGAAGCGGAGTTTGCTGCCATCCGGCCGGACGGAGACAACCTGCTGCCGGCCGAAACTTCTGGCCGCATGGCGGATGATGTTGGTGACGTTTAACTGGTAGTCGTCCTGGGAAGTTGCCGGAAAGCCCATGATCGGTTTGTTGCTCATGTGTGACCCCTTTCAATTGTTTTTGTGTTGAAAATACAATTGCTGATCTGGCCAGGAGCTGCTTTGGGAAAGGCATTACGATGATTTCGTAATTCGAAGTACCATAGCGGAATTGTTCTGTGAATACAAGTCCCCTCAAGAAATTCGAAATATGAAAAGATCCAGCGTGGGCAACCCTTTAAAAATGTTTTGACAGCCGTCCGGACGGCTTGTAGTTTTTTGGTGCTCGGGGAAATTTTCGTGCCGCTTTTCCACAAATGACTGTAGGGGCAGGCCCCCGTGCCTGCCCCGGGTCGGTCAACCCCGATGCCCCGGACATAAAAGGTGGCAAAACAGAAGGCAACCACGGGGGGTTGCCCCTACATGTAAACGGATAACTCTATGACTATCCCCAATACTGAAATTCGTGACATGTTCGACCAGGTAGCCGACCTGCTGGAATTAAAGGGTGAAAATCCGTTTCGGGTGCGGGCATATCGCGAGGCCGCGCGAGTCATTAGCGGCTTCTCCGAGCAAGTGGAAAAGCTGGTGAAGGGCGGCGGCGATCTGACCGCGTATCGCGGGATCGGCAAGGACCTGGCTGGAAAAATTCAGGAGATCGTGGAAACCGGAAGTCTGAAGCAGCTGGAGGAACTAAAGGCGCAGATCCCGGAGTCCCTGCTCGAACTGCTCCAGATTCCGGAACTTGGTCCTAAAAAAATTGCCGCCCTTCACAAGGAACTGGGGGTGAAAACCCTTGCGGATTTGAAACAGGCGGTCGAAGCCGGCAGGGTCTCAACCCTGAAGGGGTTCGGCAAAAAATCGGAGCAGAAGATTCTCGAATCGATCGGCCGGACCAAAAAGGCAGGGGGCAAACGGATGCTGATCAGCGATGTCGAGCCGTATGCCACCGCCCTGGAGCAGTATCTGAAGGACCAGCCCGGCGTAAAACAGGTGGCCGTCGCCGGCAGTTACCGCCGGGGCAAGGAAACGATCGGCGATCTCGATATTCTTGCAACGTGCGGGGAAGGGGACGAAGAACAGGTCATGGATGCCTTTGTCCGTTTCGAAGATGCCCGGGATACCATTGCGCACGGCAAAACCAAAAGCTCGGTACGGTTGAGATCGGGACTCCAGGTGGATCTGCGCATTGTGCCCGAGGAAAGCTACGGTGCGGCGCTCCATTATTTCACCGGTTCCAAGGCGCACAATATCGCCGTGCGCAAGCTGGGGATCGACCGGAAATACAAGATCAACGAATACGGGGTGCATGATGGCGAGAACCGGATCGCCGGCAGAACCGAAGAGGATGTCTACGCGGCTGTGGGCCTTGCATTCATAGAACCCGAGCTCCGGGAAAACATGGGGGAAATCGAGGCGGCACAGGAAAACCGGCAACCCGGGTTGATCACGTTAAACGAGATCCGGGGGGATTTGCACGCCCACACCAGCCGCACCGACGGCCGAAACACCCTTTTAGAAATGGCGGAAGCCGCCCGCGACCTTGGCTATGAATACCTTGCCATCACCGATCACTCCCAGAAAGTGGCCATGGCCGGCGGAATGACTGAAAAGGACCTCCGGGAGCATATGCAACGAATAGATGCGGTAAACGAGCAGGTCGAAGGGATTACCCTGCTCAAGGGGATCGAATGCGATATCCTGGCAGAGGGTACCCTCGACCTTCCGGATACCGTATTAAAGGATCTCGACCTGGTTATCTGTTCCGTCCATTATTACCAGCGCCTTTCCCGTGAAGATCAGATCAAGCGGGTGTTGCGGGCGATGGACAGCCCGTACTGCCAGATCCTGGGGCATCCGACCGCACGACTGATCAATACGCGCGAACCGATCGACATCGATCTGGAAAAGATAATCGAGGCGGCAAGGGAGCGGGGCGTGGTCCTGGAATTAAACGCCCAGCCGGACCGTCTCGACCTGCCGCACAACTACTGCAAGATGGCCGCCGAACTCGGGGTCAAGATTGCCTTGAACACGGATTCCCACAGTATAGAAGGCTTAAAGCGGATGAAGGGCGGGGTGACCGAAGCCCGGAGGGGATGGCTGACCAAAGCGGATGTCATCAATACGAGGCCGCTTGGAGACATGTTGGCGATGCTGCGGAAGAGATAAGAATTGGAAAAAAACGTATGGAACGATTGACAAACCCGGCAGTTTGTATATATTGCATGTATATACTACTTGGCTGGAGGGGGCATGAATACAGCAAAAATTTTTAAAAGCGGCAATTCACAAGCGGTTCGGCTACCCAAGGAATTTCAATTTGATACGTCCGAAGTCCAGATATTCAGGAGGGGCGACGAAGTGGTCCTGAGGAAAAAACCCCGAGACATGACCCGCGTATTTGAACTACTGGCCGACTTGTCCGACGATTTCATGGCGGATGGTCGTCAGCAGCCGCCCTTGGACGAAAGAGAATCGTTTTGATATACATGATGGACACGGACATCTGCATTTACATCATTAAACGCAAGCCTTTAAATGTCCTGAAACGTTTGGAAAAGCTGCAACCCGAACAAATTTCCATTTCGTCCATTACCTTTGCCGAACTGATGAACGGTGCAAAGAAAAGCCGATATATCGAGGCAAATGTGGCGAAGCTGAACGAGATGTCCGAATTGCTGAAAATTCATCCTTTCGACAAAAAAGCTGCCGTTGCATATGGTGATGTCCGTTCTTCTCTTGAAAAAAGAGGCGAGGTCATAGGCGCCAATGACTTGCTGATCGCCGCGCACGCGTTAAGCCTGAATTTAATTCTGGTTACGAATAACGAAAAAGAATTCAGCCGGGTGGACGGATTGAAATCGGAAAACTGGGCATCTGATCCTTCGTGAACAGTCGACCCCTACGGCTGGTGAGTCAAGCGCTGTAATCGTAGGTCGGGATTCACATCCCGACATGGTTTAAATCCTCATGGTTTTTTGCAGTTCCGGTTTGTTCTCCAATCCGCTTGCAAGCCGGTTTCCTACCCTTTTTGCTCGCAGGGCGGGCGGGTTTGAAACCCGACATCGTCGGGATGTGAATCCCGACCATATCGGGTTGGAAACCCGACCGGGCGGGGATAATCCCCGCCCGGGGGCGATTCGTGAATCGCCCCTACGAATGACCCTTACATGCCGAAATCGTCAAAAATGAACCAATCCATTGCATGACAGGAAAATGGAGATGTTCTATTCCCGGCCTCACGGTGTAGGGGCGATTCACGAATCGCCCTGCCGGGATGGGGCACAATGTCCAAACTCCAGGGGCGGGTTTGAAACCCGCCCCTACGGCTGGTGCGTCAATGCGCTGTAATCGTAGGTCGGGATTCACATCCCGACATGGTTTAAATCCTCATGGTTTTTTGCTGCCAGATACAATCTCCCGAACGGTTCAAGTTCAATTTCTAATCGACCATCCGGATTTCCTGGGCATGGGGCGCCATTCAGGCGGTTTACAATCGGGTCGGAACCCTCGAATCCGGATCTATGGAAATTTATAACGGCTGTTTCCGGCTTGGCACTTAGATTGACCGCCACGACAGAATGATACCGGCCGCACCGGTTATGAATCAGGGCCACCGCCGGATTGCCGGAAGGAAGCGTTTCGGCCTCGTTGCCATAGGGGGCGAGTGCCGGATCACTGTCGACAGTCGCGATCAACTGATCGATTCCACGGGCGATGTACAAATGAATGGTTTCGTTGTTGCTGATTTTTTCTGAAAGTGCTCGATATTCCGACCGGGTTCGCTTGATATCCCGCAGTTCTCCTGACTGCCGCATACGGTCATAGTCATTGCCAAGCCCCACCAGCTCATTGAAATAGATTGATTTGACGTTTCGCCCCATCAGCGCAAAAGCAAGCGTATAGAACGATAGGTAGCGGGCGGCTTCAAGCTGCGGATCACCGATGCGGGTCAGCGAATCCCGGGTCGATACGCACAGCTCATAGGGTTCGCGGCCATTGATGACCTTTTCGGCAAAAAACGTGAGCGCGGGACTTGCGGCATCCCTTTTCCCGAGTGCCGCCAAAATCTCGTCGATCGATCGGAATTCATCTTTCAGATGCAGTATATCCCCGTTTGTCTGCCGGGGACCGAAAAGCCGTTCGGCAGCCGTAATCCTGTCGAGCCCGGCTTCCAGGCAGATGCTTTTAAATTCTCCTTCGGTAATCCGTCCGGCCGGCACGGCCTTGTACTTGATCTTCCCGCCGTTTTTGGAGACGATGTCGGCCAGTTCCTGTCGCTCCGAAATGGTCAGGATGCCGACGCTGCCCCGCACCGATTTGCCGTCGTGGCTTTCGGCAACGGAGAACCGGATGCTCCGTTTCGGCAGATCGTATGCGGCGATTCGCTCGAATATCCGATCCAGAATCTTTGTATTGCCGGTGTTGAAGACAGCCGGCAGGATGCTTGCCAGGTGGAAATCGTACATCATGGGAGGCGGGGCGGATTTGTCGGCCATCTGGGACAGCACGGTGTCCAGGGTGTCGTTTACCTCCAGGTTGGGCACCATCCGGGGGGAGACGGCATCCATCGACAGATAAAGTATCCGCATCAGGCGTGTTACTTCGGGCAGTCCGAAGCAGCTGGTCTTCCATTTTTTAAACGCGTAGTTCGCCGCATCGAGCCGTAGCAGGTTCAGGTCGAGGCCCAGATACCATGAAAAATCATCGGCCAGCATTTTAAGCCCCTCGTACGTCGAGGTGTTGACGTCTACCTGGACATGGCTGAAAGTGGTCATGGCCCGAAACGGTTCCCCGAAAATGACCGGATCAGATTGTTCATAAAGGGCATTGATCCGTTCGGCTGTTGCCGCATCCATGCCGGTGGCCATGAGCAGGCCGGCCCGGGTGCGGATCCCATCCGTAAAGACGTAAGGCGGGTGTTTTGTTTCCTGGATTTCCGACAGGCGAAACAGGGCATCCGGATTGATGTTCAGGGTTTGCGCCAGGTATTGCCGGAACGCGGTGACATTGGCGTAGTCGTCTTCGAACAGCATCTGGTCATTTTGAATTTTATCGAAGACAGACATGATGCCGATGACCGCGTCCGGAATCGCATCGGGCGCCAGATTCCGGTTCAGGGCCTGAAACCTTTCCGCTGGGGACATGCCGGCATAAACCGGATCGACAGGCCGCCTCCTGAAGATCGTAAAGAGCGGAAAAGGGCGGGGGCGGAAGATCTGTTCAAAATCGCCGGCGACTTTCATGCGCCGGTATTCCGGTTCGGAAAAGACGTAAAAACACTTTCCCGCCGCATCATCTCCGGCCAGGTACGCCTGAAATGCCGGATTGCCGATATCGACATGGTTTAAGACGAAATCGGCCATGGAAAAGTATTTCTCCATGGTACGGCCGAACAGGTCGTTTGTGCCGAATCGCGGGTGGATTCGGTTGCGCTCGACCTGGGAAAAATAGCCGTCATTGAACCGGTCTTCGACAATCGTACATGCCGGCAGCATGTGAATTCCCCGGACCGCCGGAAAGTGCGTTTGGAAAAACCGGTCGAGGACGGCAAGTGTCTGTTCGTCATCCTGATGCACGCTGTCGGCGTAGGCGATGACCATTGCATGCTGCTCAATGCGCGACAACGGGTCTGACGGATCGCACCGGAGGTCTTTATCCCGGATGCGATCCGGTTTGCCTTCCCAGGCGGCCTGCAGGCGTTTAATCCAGTAAACGGAGATCTTTTCGGCCAGATCCCCGTATTCGGATTCCGGGAAGATGTCGTTGAAATTGTCGCGTATGGCCGAAAGCTTCTCCATGGCCAACGGCTGCCATCTGTTTCCGGAGGTGTTCATGCACGGGTCCTTATTTTTAATCGAGAAAATGTTGTCGGCATTTGGCAAAATCTCAAGATTACCATGAAGAGCATGAAGATCATGAAGAAGAGCATACTGGCGGGATCGGGTACAGACAACGGGCAGAGCGGTTTCGGCGACCGCTTTGCCCGTTGTCAATTTCCGTTTATTTTGTTTCGGGAAATTTGAAGATCACTTTTTCCTTGTCGTCTTTTTTCTTGATCTTAATGTTCAGGTCTACGCTGCTGTCCCGAATTCCAACGGCTAATGGGAGTTCTCCTTTTTCCGAATCGATGTGCGTGATCCGCCGGATGATTTCGATGACCTTGTCGGCCAGTTCTTTGCCCGGGGAAGGAAGGTGGGCTTCCCTGAATTTGAACAGAACATCGATTTGCCCGTCCCGGCTTTTCTCCAGGGAAACCTTGTAGGCATTTGAATTCAAGCCGTGCAGGACGGTCAATGCCAGCCAGTTCAAGGCAGCCTGTTCCACGTCCGGTTCGTCTCCAACTTTGGCGAGTTCCGTCAGGTAATCGGTTCCGGCATAACAGTCGATATGTTCTTGTAGTTTTTTATGAAAACTGCGGCTGTCCTTCATCTCAAAAAGCCCCCTTTTCGTCATGGTTGCACCAATAAACGGTTTTGTTCCCCCGAAGGGGTTTTGTCGTTTCCATCTAAATAATTAAACGGGTTGACAGGGGTGTCAAACAGGAGACGGAATACCTCCGGTAGTTTTTAGTGCTCGATTTCACTTGCGAGACGGTGCTCGTGCTGTGATCGAGAGTTTTTTTATTCTTCATGCATGATGTCCACCTTTTTCCAATCTAATCCCGTCCTCGATTCCTCCTTAGGCTCTGGCGTCTGCAATCGGCTGTAATACGGGCTCTTGGACATGTATACGGCGGCCAGGGGATTGTGTCCCGTTACCCGGTCTTTTACCGCAAGGACGGTGCAGGGCCGGTCGCAGTACTTGAAGAAAAGGGTGTCGTGCCCCACGCACAGTCCGAGCAATACGACCAGATCGACTTCTTCTGCATTCATGATTTTCGCCTGGACCACCGGGTTGCACATCGGTTCCATCATGTCGGGACCGGTGATTTTTTCCTCACCCTTGATGCCGATGATCTCTTTGGGCATCCTGCCGACCTTGCAGCATATGGAGGATACCTGAAACCCCTTGGCTTCGAAGATTTTAGTGGTCAGACGGGCTTCTTCGCGAAGACCGATGCAAAATGCCAGGCCGAGTTTCGTATAATTGCATTTTTTGGCAAACTGTACGATCTCCTCGATCCGGGGGATTTCCGTCCGCATGCCGTCTGCCGAGATGCCATAACATTCGGCCTCCTGGATCGAGGCAAGCCGGGCGAATTCCCGGATGTTGGCCTTATGGTAATTGCCGGTGGCCCGGCGGATTTCATCCGGATAGCGTCGCATGGGGCAGTGTCCGGGGGCTTCGTTGAGCGGGGGCAGGGGAGCATTTATATTGTTGCCCCGCGGATAGCAGATTTTACCCTGGCACGTGGCGCATTTACAGACGTCGGATTTTGACTTTGACATATCGATACCCTTAAAAGTTTAAGGTTCAAGGTTCAAGGCATCCCGGAAGGGCGATTCGTGAATCGCCCCTACACCGTGAGGCGGGGAATAGAATATCTCCATTTTCCTGGCATGCAATGGATTGGTTCATTTTGACGATTTCGGCAATGCGTATTTTACGTCGCTGTACAGGGTCATTCGTAGGGGCGATTCACGAATCGCCCCCGGGCGGGGATTATCCCCGCCCGGTCGGGTTGGAAACCCGACCTACGGTTCTCGGCATCTTCATCAAACATCGAGTATGAATTCCTCGAAACGTCCGTTTTCCAGATCCGCATGGAGCATTTGATTCCGAAACGGTCGGCCCCGGTTTAACACGATTTTTAGAACTTCCATGGTCTGGAGCGAGGCAATAAACGCCGGAGTTACGGCCGGGACTCCCAGGTGCAGTTCGGCGGACGGCTCTTCCTCCTCTTTATTATGGCCATACAGCAGCTGCAGTCCCTGGTCGCCCGGATAGACCGTCATTACGCGACCTTCGAAACCGGCAATTGCTCCGTGGACCATCGGAATATTTTGCCGTGCGCACGATTCCTGCAAGGTCAGGCGGTCTTCTGCGTTGTCCAGTGCATCGACGGCCACGTGACTGCCATAAAGAATCGCATCGATATTACCCGGGTCGATCCGGACTCTGTGGGTGATGATATCGATGGCTGGATTGATGAGAAAAAGGGCTTTTGCTGCGGTATCGGTCTTAAATTGATTGACCGTGTCGGTTCGGGCCAGGGTCTGGCGGTTTAAGTTGGTCTCATCGAAGGTTTCCGGGTCGGCCGCCACAAGGGTGCCGATGCCGGTTCGGGCAAGCAGTTCGAGTAGATATCCGCCCAGACCTCCGGCACCGATGACGGTCGCCCGGGTTTCCAGCAATTTTATCTGATCCGTCGGGGTGAGGCTGTCAAAATTCCGCAGGTAGCGGAGCGGCCATATGTTCTGGTCCAGGGCGGACAGATGGACCTGGCGCGGCGTAACATTGTGGTGCCTGGCCAGGCGCAGTGTGTCGAAATCGCTGATAATGGCGATGGTCCGACCTGCCGGATCGGATGTGGTCCCTGCGCATTCGGAGATTTCCTGGATTAAAACGTCATTTTGGCGAGACATGCAATCGAATCCCACGTGGTGTATTTCTGTGAACTCTGCCGGATTGTTTTTGGCAACCGTCGTGCTTAATTTAACAGAATCATGTTGAGCATCGAATTCCATCTTTATGCAACTTTGTCGAAATACCTGCCCGAAGGGGCAAGGGAGAAAAACGTCCGGATCACGGCGGATGAAAACGCCCGTGTAAAAGACCTCCTGGAGCGTTTCGGGGTGCCGGAGAAATCGGTTAAACTCATTTTTGTAAATGGCGTCCATGCCCGATCCGACCGGGTGCTTGCCGATGGCGACAGGGTAGGGGTCTTCCCCGCGGTCGGTGGTGGATAAGTTTACGCCTGTGAGCTTTGCGGGGACGATAATCTTAAGCTGTCAGGACTCCTTCACGAAAAGCCATATATGCTGGCCTCCGGATGCCAGTCGGACGGCAAGCGTCTTCGGGGTTACGGCATCGTCGTCGAGCCGGACGGTTATTGATCCGGCTCGTTCGGGATAATGCGCCATGAAATTAAGGAAATCGACGGTTGTCAGCCGAATGCCGCGTTGCAGCAGCTTCGGTCCGAGTTCCGCGGCTACCATGTTGAATAATTTTATCTTAATTTCGATTGGTTGATCGGTGCTGCCCTGAATTTCAGAGGAATTTGCAGCCTTTTGCCGCAAAGGGGAAAAGGTTCCCCCTTTGCGGAATGCCGCACCGAAAAGACCCGGCAAGGCTGCGGACAAGGCAATGGTTGATGACGCATGGACACGGTAATCGAAGAGATTGTCCACGGGTTTCCCATCATGAAGGACCGTCTGGATACTGCTTTCCAGATAGGTGGCATCTATTCCCAGCGATCTGATCAGCAGTTCATAAAGCGTTATGCCCGCGGGAACTTCGACAGTGATGCCGTAAGCGAGCAGGGTCGAAAAGAGTCGCAGGAAACCCGTCGGCAGATCGATTTCGACCCGGGGAACAGGAGAATGTCTTTCCATCGCGGTTCGCAACGGCTTACTATCCGAAAACGCTGTCGAGTTCTTCGTCCGTTACGCCGAACGTCACATTATGCGGCGGGCACGCCTCATTTTTAAAGTAATCGGGCAGCCGATCGTCTTCTTTGGAAAAACCGGCCCGTTTGTTGAAATCGCGCTCCATGGCAATGACTTTCTGGCCCAGGGCGGTGACGTCCTCGGCGGTCATTTCCAGCCCGTGGAAGGCATTGATCATGTCGATGAGTGCCTGGAACGTTTCCGGCTGATCAAGGACGGCAAAGGCGATAAACAGGCACATGCCGGTTGAATCGATGGCGGCCGTTGCAAACTGGAGGTTGCGGGAGAGTTCCACCTGCCCCTCCGGCTTCAATGGATCGACAGTGCCGCCCACGCCCAGCAGGTTGGCGGTCACGGCATAGCCGGCCGTATGGTCCGCCCCCATGGTGCTGGTGGCATAGGTAACCCCGACGCCCTGCACCGCCCGGGGATCATAGGCCGGCATGGCCTGGTTTTTGACCACAGGGATTCGTTCGACGCCGAACACTTTGCCGGTTAATGCCGCTCCGCTGCCGATAATGCGCCCCAGGGGCGTTCCCTTGCCGACCTCCTTCAAGAGGTTGATGGCCGCTTCGTAATCTCCGAATTCAGCCAGTCCCGCATCCATGGCCACGCTGATGGTTGTGCCCATTTCGATTGTGTCGAGACCGTAATCGTCATCGAGCCGATCGAGCATGGCAATGGCATCCAGGTTGTCGATGCCGCAGTTGCCGCCATGGGCCCAGACCGTTTCGTACTCCGGCTGTTTCGTCAGGAAATGCCCGTCCTTGTCGTTGTAGGTTCCGGAACACCGGATCACGCACCCGCGGTGGCATCCGTGGGTGGCCAAACCACCCCGTGCGGTTTCCGTTTCCGCCTGGGTTTCTCCGCTGATGGCTGCCGCGCCCCGGAATCGCCCGGTTTTGAAATTGTAGGTGGGGTACGCGCCGGCTTCATTCACCACGTTGGTCAGCACATTGGTGCCATAGGCGGGCAGCCCCTGGCCGGTTACCGCGTGCTGCTTCAACCCTTCAACAAACTTCTTGTTGGCTTCCCGGAACTTGTCCTTGTCTTTGGGCGAGCGCATCGAGGTGCCCGTATCGTCGATGACGATTGCTTTGACGCCCTTTGAACCCATGACCGCCCCCACACCGCCGCGGGCGGCGTGCCGGGTTGGCCGCTGCTCCATATCCGTGCAGGCCACCGTCGATGCGGTCAGTTTCATCTCGCCCGCCTGTCCGATGGAGATGCAGGCGACTTTTTCGCCGTATTTCCCCTTTATCCGATCGACCAGGTCATAGTTGCCCAGCATTTTCAGGTCCGGGGCTTCGGTGATTTCCACGGTGTCCTTGTTGATGAGGATTTTATACAGGGTTTTTTCCTTTGGTTTGCCCTCCAGGACGATGGCGGCATACCCGAGGCGTCCGATCATCTGCGCCGGCTGACCGCCGGCATTGGCTTCCTTGATGCCGCCGGTCAGCGGGCTCTTGGTTCCCACCGAAAGCCGTCCGGACATGGCGCCCGAGGTGCCGCTCAGCAGACCCGGGGCAATCACCAGTTTGTTCTCCGCCCCCAGAGGATGGCACGTCGGCGGCACTTCTTTGGCCACGATGGCGGATGTCAAGCCGCGTCCACCGAGCCCGGCATACTCACCAAGCGTTTCGGTCCTGTACGACGGCTCACCATCCGGGCCGCCCATATTGATACGTAATATTTTGTCCATCGGGCCCCTCCTTCGGTTTTCGATTATTGAAATCTGTTCATGAGATTTAAGTTGGTGAATTCGTGAAAAGCTGAATTAAGCACAATAGAACGCAGAGATCACAGGTCTGAATCAAATATAACGAGGGGCTGGGCAAATCTCAAATTTTCTGGTCGTTCTTTTGATCAAAACTCCTGGACTCCGGGACCGGATCTTTATTCGCGCTTCGGCTCAACCCGGATTGAGAATATGCCGGAGCGAAGCGACATCTGAATACCTTCTGGCTCCTGGCTCCTGTATTCTGGATTCTTCTTTTATTCGATATTAAAAACCTGGTCCTCCGGGCCAGGTCAGAGGCAAAGGGCTATGCCTGGATTCATCAAGCAGGGAATCCAGGAGCCAGAATTCAGAATCCAGAATAAGGATTCGCCTTCGGCTCAATCAGGATAGAGAATATGCCGGAGCGAAGC
>JAGXHH010000122.1 GCA_024636355.1 Desulfobacteraceae bacterium
CCCCCAATCTGAATACGCCCCTGGCCCTGACGACCATGCTGGCGACAACGACGCAAATTGGCATGTTTGGCGTATCGGTGGCCATTCACCCCACCTCGGTCGAATACCAGCGGGCGGGCCTGGAAGATGAGACGCGGACGGGACTCATGTACTCTGTGCTCTATATGGTGGACGTTCCGGTTTCACGGCGATTGTCGCTTTCGGGTCTGTTTAGCCTTGATTTTATGGACGATACCTATGCCGATACATGGTACGCGGTGGATCAACCAACCCTTGCCCTGGACAAGTTTGAAGCCGAAGCCGGACTGCACAGCAGTATGATTGTGCTGGAAATCAACTACCGGATTTCGGATCGTGTCAGCCTGTCGGCGGTTGGGGGTAGCATGATTTTGATGGGTGATGCCAGGGATAGCCCCTTTACGGTCGAAATTGTTCAACGTCAAGTTATGCTGCAAGCGTTGTATCACTTCTGATCAACTGTAACCGAAGATGTAGCGCACCTGCGTTGGATTAAATCGGCATGTACGCATTTAAACGTGTGCCGCAACTGAAATTGGAAAGGACTTAACGATGACATCATTATTAAAAAGCCCCTGGATCTACTTTCTGGCCACATTTCTGTGGACGTGGAGCCTGTGCGGCCTCTTAATTTTCAGCGACATGGGCGAGGCGTCGGCCCTGCCATTTATCATCTTGATTTTAGCCATGATGGGGCCGGGTTTCACCGGGATCGGGTTCACCTGTCTGACCCGATCAAAAGATGAGATCCGCGCGTATTGGCAGCGGGTCATTGACGTCAGACGGCTGTCGATGTGCTGGTTGGCGATTGCCATCGGCTTGCCGTTTGCTCTTCAATTCATGGCCGGCGCGATTGACGGACTGGCTGGTGGCATCGGGTTGCGCTGGGGGTCGGCGGCGAGCGCGTTTATCACCAACCCGGGCAGTCAAGTGTTAACCCTGTGTATCATCAGCCTGGTGCCGTTTTTTGAAGAACTGGGCTGGCGGGGCTATGCCCAGGACGTGTTGCAGGAAAAGCACAGCGCGTTAGTGGCCAGCCTGATTCTGGGAGTTGTTTGGTCGCTGTGGCATCTGCCGGCCTCGTTTATTCCCGGCACGTATCAGGCTGGACTCGGCATCGGAACACTGGGATTTTGGTTGCACTTCGCCGGGATTGTGGTCCTCAGCATCGTTGTCTCCTGGATTTACATCAACACCAACCGCAGTATTTTAATCATGGTCATTATCCACGCCATGGTCAACCTGGCGGGCGAGTTGATTCAATTATCCGAGTTGGGCGAAACGATTTTCACCTTTTGTTGGGTCTCGGCGGCGCTGGCAATTGCGTTGGGGTTTGGCAAGGAGATGCGCGTGCACCCGGAGAAGGCGGGCGATTTCCGCCGGCGTCACGTGGCCTTGTTGCTGCTGGTCGGCGTTTGCCTGTCGCTCACCGCACCAACTGCCGGTCAGGCGCAAGACCTGAAGACCCGTATTCAAACCGAGTTAGAAAATCTGTGTGATCAATACGGTTTTCCCGGGGCGACAGCAGCCTGCATCCTACCCGATGGCACGGTCGAAGTCGCCGCCACCGGGCCTGGCCGATGTGGACGAGACCATCCCCATGTCCGCCGAATCGCGGATGTTGGCGGCAAGTATCGGCAAGACGTTTGTCAGCGCGACGGTGTTAGCCCTGGCGCACAACGGCGCGCCCGATCTCGACGCGCCCATTTCGACCTGGCTGGCTGATCGGCCCTGGTTTGATCGGCTGCCCAATCACGAGCAAATCACTTTGCGCCATCTGTTGACTCACACCTCCGGCCTGCCGAATCATGTGGAATCGGACGGTTTCGCTCGCGCCTTTGCCGAGCGCTGGTCGGATGCAGGGCGTCCATTCACGCCCGAGGAATTGATCGGCTTTGTGCTGGATCAACCGGCGCGCTTTTCGCCCGGCGAAGGCTGGTCATACACGGACACCGGTTACCTGCTGGTCGGGCTGATTATCGAGGAGGTGACCGGCCACACCTACTATGAAGAAGTCACCCGTCGTTTTCTCGACCCATTGGGCTTGACGTTGACCGGGGCATCAAATCAAATCGAATTGGTCAATCTCGCCACCGGCTACCTGGACGCGGATAATCCGTTTGGTCTGCCGCCCCAGACCACAACGCGTCCCGGCGTGATGGCCTGGCACCCCGGCCTGGAATGGACGGGCGGCGGTCTGGTCAGCAACCCCCGCGATTTAGTCGTCTGGGCCAAAGCTCTTTTCGAAGGCGACGCGATGGCCGGCGATTATCTGACCACGCTTTTGCAATCGGCGCCGCTCAGCAGCGGTACCCGCTATGGCCTCGGCGTGGCGATTTACGAGGAGGGCCCTTTTGGTCAAACGTATGGCCATGGCGGCTGGATTCCGGGCTATTGCTCCAGCCTGCGCTATTATCCGCAGCACAAGGTGGGTATCGCTTTCCAGATCAACACGGACATCGGTGTCATGGATGGCGAGCCGTCGGCCGTTGATCAGGTCGAGCAGCGACTGGCAGATGTTATTATGACGGATTCCGGCAATGCTTCTAAAGCGTCTTATCAACACAAGAATTAGGAGGTTCGTCACATGATGACACCTTTTAGTGAGGGCCGCCGGAATAAAAAAATTAAAGATTCAGATTCGAACCGACGAATAGTCACTTGGATTATGTACCTGAGATCAGCTATAGAAAGGAACAGGAATGACAGACAAGAAAGACCAGATGCCTGATTTTGACGAACTGATGAAATGTGAAGATGAAGATTTTAAAAAAGAAATTGTTGAATGCCTGAAGCAGCTTTATCGAACTTACATCGAGACCCAGGAAAGGTATGACCAGAACATGAAGCTCATAGGTGAGGCGCTTCGACAGATCCTGGAGCCGGCTGAAAAAGTGATGGCGTCTTACAAGGATCTTGACGAGAGGGTCACGGCTTTAGCTAAAAAGCTGGGCGAGGGACTCACTCTCCATTGAGAGCCTGTGCGCCGAGGGGACGCCCTTAGCTTCTTAACTTAAATCCAGCTCATACCCTTTCCGGTTTGCAATCTCCGCCCCGCGCCGGACCGATTTGCTTATCGCCGCCTCGGATATGTTGAACCGACGCGCCAGGCAAGCCTGGCTGAGCCCCAGTTCACGGACCGCCCAGTAACAGATCAAGCTCCGCGCAGTCACCAGGTGTTTGTATCTGCCCGGAGCCCAAACCTCCTCAACAGGCAGATCCAGAAGGCGGGCGACCTTTTCGGCAATGACGTCTACGTCCCATCCTTGCGCTCTAAAGGTGTATTGCCGAGCAATTGCCTCTTTGCTTTCAGACAGTGTCCGATTGACGATGCTCAGAAGTGGTAGAGCATAGCCAGCTCTACTTCCAACGCAAAGTCTTCACGAGCAATGGGACTATCTTGCACATCGTTGCTATAGTACTCAAATTCCAGGCCGGATACGATTTGAATATGCTCGCTGACAAAGCGTCGATCGACAACGCGCAGGCCGGAGGAGCGGTATCCGCTATCCAAATCCGTCTCCGCAAGTCCGGATGTGGTAGCCTCTGATGGGCTAACTCCAAACTCTCTGTTCAGGTTGTTACTGTCACCAAATGTGGCATAGAGAAAAGCTTCTGTTCCACCGCCATCTTGGCGGGAACCAAACCGGTGCCCGGCAAAGATAAACCCCTTTGTACCGAAATCGCTATCCCCCACAGAAATCCGAGTACCGACATAATTCCGCCACTCCCCATCAAAGGCATACCTCACCTCACCCGTACCCGTAAACTCATCATCCCTCTCATCAAGGCCGTCCAGCCTGCCGTCATCAGAATCATATTCTTCACGTTCACCGTCAAAACCCAAATCGACCTGGATGTACCATTGATCCATCTGGCGAGTCGTCCATGACAGTTCCAGTCCTTCCCAAGAGAAGAGGTGGTTTCCCGTTCTCCATTGGATGGCCCCGGCCGGATCCAGTTCGAATTCATATTCGTCCGAACCAGCGTAGGCTGTTTCGTATTCAACCCCCAAGCCAAGAGCAATTCCCCAGCCAGAGCCCCGGGTGAAGTCCGGGGTAAACGGCAGGGGAAACAGGGGGGCCTCCTCATCAGCGTGCGCCGAGGTGAGACCGATGGCGATCATCGCCATTACGAGAGTAAAAACCAGTTTGCGACCCATCATTACTTCCTCCTTTCAATTGAACGTCTTAAGCGTACCGCACACTGCGTCATCCTCTATAGTTCGCCTGCCGCAGTGATACCATTTGAAAATGGCGCACTTTTTTCCTTTTTCACAACCAGTTCCTGCTTCAGCTGCAAAAACAGCTTCTCCCTCGTTTTTACGGCCCCATCCGAAGTCTCCTGGAGTTTTTCCAGAATGCTTTTGACTTCGTCATGATCCTTTTCAAGCGCGTCAAAAAATTGATGTATTTTCCTGCCTCCGTTTTGCTTTTTATATTGTCCTTGTCCGCATGAACAAATTTTAACCCGCCGGGTTAAGCGTCCCTATGGGCAGATTCCCTTATTTGCCGGGAAACTGTTCTGTATTCTGTAGAATCGAACATGTTACACGGGAGTCGATGATACGGGTGCGCGATCTTCTTATATAGAAACATTTGCAAGAATAGAGGTCGAATCCTGATCGGAACGCGGGATGACACTGAATTCGCCATCTGTTTCGAGAACGATCGCTTCCACTTCAGACAGGCTTCCGAGCGATTTATTCCGCACGGCCTGCATTATTATTCGCCTTGATTGATATATGGCTTATTCGGAAAGTTTCGATGGTTGTTCGGTATATCCGCATGGAAGGGTTTTTCTCTTTTTTCGGAAAAAGCAGGATTCGATTCGCAAGCCATTGTCACGATCGGTGTTTGGGAAAAGCTGTGGTCTGGTTGGATGAACGTCGAAAAGGGGTCTGCAGGGCATGGAATTCCGGCTGATCAGTGCCAGCCCCTGATGCCGCCCATGTTCGGTCGGGTTTTGAACCGGCGAAAGAAGCCGCGAGATCGGTTCGGTTGTGGCGGCCCGGTTAAAAGGTCCTGCCGGTCAATTCCTTGAAAATCAGTTCGGCTGTGAAGATGCCGCCGGCGATACCCGGGCTGTTTTTGGTGGCCGACACATTGTAGAGGTTGGCGGGGCCGTATTCCTCCCGGATCGGGCCTTTTAAGATTTCATCGACTGACAGCCGCCGGCCGTAGGCATTGCCCCGTTCAGAACCGGTGTCCCGCTCGATGTCGATGGAGGATACGATTTCGGCAAACAGGAGTCGGTCTTTTATGCCGGGAAAGACGTTTCTGTCCAGGATAGTGACGACATCGTCGGCCAGTTTCTGCTTGAAAGCCCGGATCGCATCCGGCCCGTCGCGGTAAATCAGTTTTTCCTGGAAATAGTTGCCTGGGCAGAAAATAACCAGGGCGTCATCACAGCAATCTGCGCCTTTTCCGAAGCCGTTGGCTGTCGGGGAGCCGATGAAAAGCATTCGGGGAGGTGCCGTCACGTCCGGATTGCTGTAATTGACCTCACAGCCGTCCTGCCACCAGTAGTTGCGGCCTTTCATTTCGGCAATCGATGTCAGGCCGCCCCGGACGCCGATGCAGCACGTCGGTATGCTGTGCGACGGGGTATAATCGAGCGGCTCCGGTTTCTCCGCAGTGTCCAGAAGACCGGCGGTCAACCGCGGGGAGATGTCGCTGAACAAAATGTCACAGGGATAGTTTGAGCCGTCCTCACAAACGGCGTGCGTCACAACGTTGTTACGGGTTTCCAGGCGGATCGCCTTTTTCCCGGTCAGGACAGCGCCGCCTGAATGTTCGATGACCGCGGCCAGGGAATCGAAAAAGTGATAAAATCCATACTTCGGATACCAGGCGCCCTCGTGGTAATTTCCGGTCCCCACGATGTAGGCAATCGCGGACATGTCGGATTCGTTTTCGGCAAAAATGCCGCCGTGGCCATACAGAATACGGCGGAGCAGGGGGTTGATGCCGTACTGATCGAAAAACTCCTTTAGCGGCTGATAAATGGTCCGGCCGAGTTTGATTTACATGGACATCGGTACCCGGCCTGCCAGGAGAAATTTTGTGGCCAGGAGAATCCGGCCCTCCGTGGCCGCGTGGTTTCGGAAAAACGATTTGTAGGTGTCGAAAATGGCGATCATGTCGTCGAACAGGGCATCGATCGGATCGCTCTCATCCGGAAACAGGACCTTGAGCTCGTCGCGGAAAGGTCCCAGCCCCAGGGGTACCCGGAAATCCGCGCAGCAATAATTGCCGCCGTCTTTACGATCCCCGATGAAGATGCGTTCGAATCCGTCCGGCTGCATCGGTATAAACGGGTTCTCCTCCTTGATGCCCAGAAATTTCAAAAACCGGTCTCCAATCCGGCCTTCCCCGAATTCCCAGACATATTGCGGCCCCATGGAAAACCGCAGGCCGTTGACCGAGGGGCATCTTCCGTGCCCGCCGATAAACTCTGCGTTGGACTCGAGCACCGTTACCCGGTGGCCGATTCTGGCGAAAAGGGCGGCTGCGGCCATGCCGCCGATACCGCTGCCGATAACCACAATATTTCTGGGACCCTCGTCCCACAGGGTTTGTTCGCCGGTCCGGAAATACGGAATCGCCAGCTGTTCGCGAATTTCTTTTAACGTGGTTTCCGATTTTTTGCGGGATATTTCGATCAGTTCGCTTATATTCATTTCGTTTCTTTTACATTCGTCAGTTCAAGGTTTTTTGGTCAAACCGGGCTGTGTTTAGTGGACCAAAAAAAAAGATAGAGTCAGGTGCACATTTCCGGAGCAAATCGGAATGCCCTATGTTTAGTTTAAACATGAAGATCATGAAGAACCATGTGCAAAGGCAGAATCCAGGAGCCAGAAGCCAGAATTCAGAATTCAGAAGCCAGAATGAGGTATATCCTCTCGCAGAGGGCGCTGGGAGCGCAGAGGAAATCTCAGCGTCCTCAGCGGCTCTGCGAGAGAAATCATTAACTGGAGTTTTCCGGATAACCAGAAATTGAATTAACCACGGAGGACGCAGAGTTCACAGAGGAGGTTCATTCTTTTTAAAAAAAACACCTTTTCAATCTATGAAACGAAAATTACTTCCGGATCAAAGCCCGTATTTCCTCCCGATAGTTGCGGCCCGGTTGTACAGCGTTTCCGCCGGTTCGAACCGGTGGGTCAGAAAAGTCGCCAATTACCCCACTTCATGCGATGAATAGAAATTAGAGGATTGATTATTTTCTCTATCTTGCATATGAAAACGGGTAACTCTGATTATCCTGGGCGCGGGTTTTTCAGCCGGCCGCTTTCGGGTATGACCAAATTGATTATGGAGGCCGACTATGCTGAGCTTTCTACCCGGGCCGGTTCGCGGGACGATCGCCATACTGCTGCATACCCTGAATACTATCGGTTGTTTCATCACGATGCTGCCGGTGATTTTCCTGAAGGTCATTATCCCTCATGCGGGGATACGGCATGAGCTGACGGTGTGGCTCATGCGCCTGGGAACCGTCTGGGTTGCGATTAACAGCATGATTATGAGGATGACCCAGAAAATCAAGTGGGACGTCCGGGGAATCGATGGGTTTGACCGGAAGAGTTCCTACCTGGTCGTCAGCAATCATCGTTCCTGGGCCGATATCCTGGTCCTTCAACACCTGTTCAATTACCGCATTCCGTTTCTCAAATTTTTCCTTAAAAAAGAACTGATCTGGGTCCCCCTGCTGGGTGTGGCCTGGTGGGCTCTTGATTTTCCGTTCATGAAGCGCTACTCACGGGAATTTGTCAAAAAACACCCTGAACTCAAAGGCAAAGACATTGAGACGACCCGGAAGTACTGCCGGAAATTCAAGAATTCCCCGATTTCGGTCATCAACTTTCTGGAAGGCACCCGGTTTAATTACGAAAAGCACCAGAAGCAGCAATCTCCCTACAACCACCTGCTGCTTCCCCGGGCGGGCGGAGTCTCCATTGTGTTGTCCACGATGGGAGACGTCTTGTCGGGCATCGTGGATGTCACGATTGTTTACCCGGAAAATGAACCCCCGATGCCGTTCTGGGACTTTTTGAAGGGAAAGATTCCGGTCGTAGTCGTAGATGTCCGATCGCTTCCGATTCCCGCAGATCTCGTCGGGAAAAATTATGAAGACGACAGCGACTATCGTAAACGTTTCCAGCAGTGGGTCAACCGAATCTGGGAGGAAAAGGACCGGCGGATCGAAGCTGTTTTGAAGGAGTACGATCAGCGAAGTACATGAAGATCCATGAAGGGATTTTTTAATTTTAAACCTTCATGTTCTTCATGGTCTTCATGTATATCAAACCGCTGTTCGCAGTGCCTCTGTGGTTTTATATAGTTTGGTTGCGGCCAATGGCCGCACTTGCGTTCTCTGTGGTTGGTTTTGCTTTTACAATCATCAAGAGTAAGAGTAAGAGTAAGAAAGGAGCCGTGCATTGCCTGTAAAAGCCGTTATTTTCGATCTCGGGGGGGTTATTCTGCACTCGCCGATGACCGTTTTCGCCGCGTTTGAACAAGAACGCGGGCTGCCCCGCAATTTCCTCAACCGGATCATCGTCGAAAGCGGACCGGACGGCGCCTGGACCCGCCTGGAACGCGGCGAATTGACTCTGGAAGAATTTTCCGTCGCTTTCGACCGGGAGATTGCGGCCGCCGGCGCCGATATTTCGAGCCGGGAGTTGATGGATGCCGTAAACGATGCGTCCGGGGTACGCCCCGAAATGCTTGCCGCCGTCCGGCGGATTCGAAAGGCGGGCTTCAAGGTCGCCGCCCTGACGAACAATTGGCTTATGGATGAGCCATCATCCGATGAGATGGATAAGTTCAAGACTGAGTTCGACGTATTTGTTGAATCGAGTAAAGAAGGCGTAGCCAAGCCGGACCCGAAGATCTACGAAATCGTGCTCGCCCGGCTGGGCGTTCCTGCGGAGGAAGCGGTCTTTTTAGACGATATCGGGAGGAACCTGAAACCGGCCCGGCAGATGGGGATGACCACGATCAAGGTGGCGTCATCCGATGCCGCACTGGCGGAACTCGAAACCGTCCTTGGAATTCGCCTGAGGGATTGATCCTTCTGACAATTTTAATGAATATAACAAATTAAAATCATACGGAAATTAATGTGAAATCGCTTGATATATCATTTTTCGCCAAGTGGTGGTCCGAGGCCAAGGCACAGGTAAACACGAACACGGACGAAATCGTCCGCTTCCTCGAAGAGAATAAAGACCGTATCGTCGATTCCCTGGCGCGCATTGAAGGCGAGAAATACCTGTATCGGGCATCGAATCGCTGGTTTGCTTTTTTAACCCGAATGGCCGCTGTGGCCGACCGGTTTTCCGAGAGGTTCCAGGGTTACCTGATGCACATACCGGGCCTGCGTCGGGTAATCGCAAATACCCGGGCATGGAAAAATCGACTGAATTTTAAAGAACTCGTCGAATTTATCCAGGCCAAGTTTTATGCCCTCAAAAAATTCCCGCCGCACAATGAAAAAGCGCTCGCCATGTTCGAGGAGTTCATCGACTTCTGTTCCGCCCGCGGGGTGGATATGGACAGGCATCTTCCGGACGCCCGCAGGATTTTGTCCGAAAAGAAACATCAGCTGCTGCAGCACAAGTTTTTTCAGGAATTTTCCAGAAGCCGGCTTGAGCAGTTGCTGGCCATCCCGTTTTCCTTTGACCGGTGCGTCCATCCGGTGCTGTCCGATTCGGCCTTCTGGCACAAAGTATTCGAACGGCTCGAAAAAAAGAAGGTGGCCGATATCGTCTTGTTCGATAATGCGGGCAACAAGGTTTCCTGGAAATACAGCCCGATCCGGGAGATCATGGCCTCGGGGGCCATCCGGACCCTGCAGCAGATATCCGTTATCAAGTCCGAAGGTCGGCGGATTTTCTTTGTCGGCCATCACGAGGGGTACCTGGGGCCGTATTTCGGCAGAAGCGTCCTGCGCAAGCTCGGCTTCGACAACCTGACCAAAAATTGCAACACCGTGGTCGGCCCCCGGATGTTTTCCAACGTGGTGCTCCGAAACGGGGCCTCGAATGTCGGCAACCTTTTTTTGGCGCTCCCTTCGCAGAAGACCACCGCCGTCAAAACCAGCGGCCTGGTGGATGCGCTGCGGAAAACCGCCCGGAAAAGCCAGTGCCTGATCGGGATGCCGGATGTACTGCTCGATCTCATAGAAGAAATGGATCACGAAACATTCCTCTCGGAGATCGCCTGTTATGATCCGGACCGGTGCCGGCAGTTGACGGCAAATCTCGCGGCAGCCGATCGGCAGACAATTGAGGCGTACATCGGTTCGCCAGGATTTTCAGAGGCCATGTCCGATCTGACCCGTGAGGATTACGAGCTGTTCAAGGGGGTCATGCGGGAGTGTTTCCTGATGTTTCCGGAGGGGTCACGCTCCCATATCGACCCGGACGGCACCGTGGTGCTCAAGTACGTCAATCCAAAATATTTTCAAACCTATTTTCGACCCGGAGACTACATCGTGCCGATCAATATTGTGGGTGGATCCGATATTGCCCGTGGCTGGCGGTTGAGTTCGGCCACACTCGGCCTTTCCATCGCAGATCCGATACGGGTCACCCGGGAGATGATCGATAATTACGAAGTCGAAGGTTTAAACATCATGCGCTGTATCGCCGCCTTGCCGAACCTGAAAACCGTCCGGTTCG